>CATABD010000003.1 GCA_949494735.1 uncultured Oscillospiraceae bacterium | reverse complement strand
CTAAATTTCCACTCAAAATCCTATGACTTTTTTATCATAGAAGTGCCCCGCTTGGCAAGGCATTGAACTAAAACTAAAAAAGCGCAAAGGGGAATTATGAAGTGACATATATCTGCACAGTAATATCGGTAGCTGACATGAACGCCGCGAAAGTTTTACGAAAATTTGTTTGGGTTAGAAGTATTCCAAGGTTATGGACAAAACGTGGCGTTTACCTGTGGTCTGGCTTTGCAGAAGGATTTTGATTGGCTTGTGGGAATATCAAAAGAAAGAATTGTGGAGAAGCCCAACAATGCGAAAATCGTCTTTGAGGAACAAGACTTTGACGGTTTTCTGGACAAACTAAAAGCATACCTGGAGATTGAGTGCCTGGGAGAAGTAATTGAGCATAGCTGGGGTCAGCGGGTCATCCGCTTTTATGATTTGGATGGACATATCATAGAGGTGGGCGAGGATATGAAAATGGTGATAAAGCGTTTTCTTTCTTCCGGGATGACTATGGAAGAAGTGTCCGCAAGAATGGATGTTTCCATTGAGGACATAACAAGGCTGCTGAATGGTTGACTTCGATCTATCGGGTAATTATTCATGAACGGTCAAAAGCTGCATTTTAGCATATAATTCCTCTGTGAATAGGTGACAAGAGAAGTGGTTATTGCAGGGGGAAGTGATTACACTGGATGACACCAAGACCCGGATCATCATTGCCGCAATCAGGGCTGTACGGCAGTATGGCCTGGAAGGGGTGCGAATCCAGAACGTCAGTGAGCTGGCAGGGATTTCATCGGGAGCGATTTACCGCCACTTTGACGGCAAGGATCAACTGCTGGTGGAGTGCTTCACTTATGTGGACAAGCAGGCGGCGGCAATCTTTTGGAATTCTTCGAGATATTCAACAGGCTCTTACTGCTTGCAGTTTTATTATTCCGGAGAGGACTGGGATTGGCTGGCATCGTCGTACATGCGGCGGTAGGCGTTCCGGCGCCCCCTGTCAAAAACACGGCGGATTCGATCCGCCGCGCCGTCCCGGAGTCTGGCGGTGAGGAGGGGGGAGAAGCGTTTGCCTTCCAGCTCAATGGCGGCCCGGACTGCCTCGTCAAAGGTCATTTCTGTCCCGGTGTAGGAGATCCCGCTGTGGGTTATGGCCTCCAGCCAGTCAACAAGGGCGATGACATCCACCATCTGCCGTTCAGGGCATTCCAGCCTCTTGTAGGCGGAGGAATGGCTGTGCGAGCCGTCATACCAGGTGTGGTGCCCCAGGGCGGCAGGGGCATAGCGGTTGGTGGAGGGCCGGGAGGAGAGCAGTTCCGACCCAGCGGTGGTGTGGAGCCGGGCCATCTCATACTCCTCGTCAAACCATTGCCGGGCGGTGTGGGAATAGAGCTCAATGACATTGATCTTGCCCGCGTCATGGAAGGCGCCGCAGCCTTCGGCGTAGTCCAGCACGGCAGCCCGCTTTTCGGCAGGGTCTCCAATGGCACGGATAAAGTCGATATCATCAAAGAAGGTGGGCTCTTCGTCCATGATGAGGGAGCAAAGCGCCTGCGCTCCTGTCCCCACCACCTGGGAATGGACATAGACCTCCGGGGCAAAGCGCAACAAAATACTCTGGAGGAATTCACTGTAGAGGATGCTGCTGTCGGTCTCCACAAAGGTATGGGAGAGCTGGCGCAGGTACAGGAAAAGGGCGCCGTGGCCGACGGGATCGGGAAAGGAGTCCACATAGTCCAGCGTCCGCCGGTAGAGCCGCTCCAAATAGGTTCTGCGCTGGGGCAGCTGTTCCGGGTATTGCTGGAGATATTGGCTGTAGAAGGCGGGCAGGGAAATCATGGTATACATGCCATCGTTTGAGTAGTCGGCGGGATCGGCGGCGTCCAGCAGGCTTTCCACCCTGGAAAGAAGGGCGCCAAGGCTGTATAGGCCGCAGTAATACTCAATGGCATAGTAGGCAAACGCAGATTTTGCGGGGGGCTGCTTGCCCTGCATTTCCGCCTCCTCGAAACGCCGCTGATAGACAATATAGGCGGACTCCATGATGTCGGCCATGTCCTGGGGGGTCATCACCTTTTCCCGGCTGTAGGAGATGCTGGAGGCCATATTCTGATGGGTCAGGTAGATGAACCGGTCCCAGGGAAGGTCCGGGGCCTTATCCTGGTAGCCTTTGTCCTGCAGGATCTGAAGTGTCCCTTTGATAAGGCGGATCTTTTCGCCGGGGAGGCTGAACTGCCCCAGGGAGATGTTGGCGCGTGAGCGCAGAATATAGCCCCGGGTTTCGGTGTCCTTGATCTGGTCGTAATACTTGAGATAGGCCGCTGCCTCGGTGAAGCACAGCCGCATCCGATTCATGTATTTGGCAATGTCCGCAAAGGGTATGCCCACCAGCTTGCCGCACAGGCAGTTGCGTCCCATGCCCAGCCAGTACAGATGACGGATCATGGCGGCGCGGTCCTTCTTCTGCCGGGCCAGGGAGAGCAATGCCTGGCGGATCTGGCAGAACAGACCCACATCCAGCTCCAGCTGGCCGTTATAGAGCTGGAGGGAAAATTCCTCCAGCTCCCGAACCGTATCGGCCCCCGCCTGAAACAGATCATCCAAAATCGGAAAGAGGCGGCCGCGCAGCAGTTCCATACTGTGCTTTGCTGTCTCCCCTGCCAGGGTCTCGTTGCGGCGCAATTGGGCGCAGTATTCGTCGAGGGAAGCTCGGCCCGGTTTTTTTCGCCGGGTCAGCTCAGCGATCTGCCGCAGATTGGCGATGTATTCTTCTTGATAAGGCTGCATGGTGCCTCCCTCCCTTCGCCGCGTGGGGCTGGGCCGTTCAGCGCCGGGCCCTGTGGGGCTTCAGCTGCCGGCGCAGAATATCCAGCAGGCGGTCCACATCCACCGGCTTGGAGACATGCTCGTTCATACCGGCCTCCCGGGACAGCCGGATGTCCTCCACAAAGGCGTTTGCCGTCATAGCCACAATCCACACGTCCCTGGCGTCCTGCCTGGGCAGGGTGCGGATGCGCCGGGTGGCCTCAAAGCCGTCCATGACCGGCATTTGGATATCCATGAAAATAAGGTCGTACCAGCCCTCCTCGGAGTGCCGGAACAGCTCCAGAGCCTGGGCTCCGTCCCCCGCCGCGTCCACCTGAACCCCGGTCATGCCCAAAAGCTCCATGGCGATTTCCTGGTTAAGCTCGTTGTCTTCCACCAGCAAAATGCGGCTGCCGGTGTAGTCATCCTCCCGGGTGCCGCCTGCCTGGGAGCCGGCGTCCGGGCCGGAGGTGAGGGAGGACAGGGTTTCCAGCAGCCTGCTGGGGAAGAGGGGGCAGGGTACGAAGGCGTTGACCCCCGCCCGGGCGGCGCGGTATTCGATCTGAGCCCAGTCCTGATCCGACACCAGCACAATGGGGAAGTCCGGCCCTGCCAGCTGGCGCGCGTGGGAGGCCATATCCAGCGGCGGCATGTCGGCCAGCTCCTGTCCCAGCAGCAGGGCGCAGGGCATACGCCCCTCATACTGGGCTTCGGTGAGGCGGGTGATGGCGGCCAGCCCCGTATTCAGGCAGACAGGAGCCAGTCCGGCGGAGCGCAGACAGTTCATGATCTGGTTCGCCCGGCCGGGAAGGCCTTCCGCCACCAGTATTGTGGCTCCCGTGGGCAAGGCGGGAGCTTCGTGCCCCTGGCCGGAGAGGAGGATGGGCAGTTCAATGCGGAACGCGCTGCCTTTACCCTCCTCGCTTTCCACGGTGATGGTTCCATCCATGGCGTCTACCAGTTTTTTGACGATGGACATGCCCAAGCCGGTGCCCTCAATTTTACTGACGGCGCTGCTATTCACCCGCTCAAAGGGCAGAAAGATGCGCTGGAGGAATTCAGGGCTCATGCCGATGCCGTTGTCCCGACAGGAAAAAACCAGCCGGACTGCCGGGCGGCCGCCCTGGCTGGACGCGGGGAGCTGGAAGAAGCGGACTTGGATGTCGCCGCCGGTCTGGGTATACTTCACCGCGTTGCCGATGATGTTGACCAGAATCTGCCGCAGGCGGAGGGAATCGCCCAGCAGGCTTTCCGCCAGGATATCCCCGATGTCGATTTGCAGGGACTGGCTTTTCTGGGCGGCCTGGGGGCTGACGATGACGGCCACGTCGTGAACCAGCTCCGCCAGGGAAAAAGGCTCTTCATTCAGGATCATGCGCCCGCTGTCGATGCGGGACATATCCAAGACATCGTTCACCAGGCTCATCAGGTGGGAGGAGGCGGTTTGAATCTTGCCCAGGCAATCGTGTACCCGGGCCTTTTCATCAATGTGGGCCAAGCCGATGGCAGTCATGCCCACAATGGCGTTCATGGGGGTGCGGATGTCGTGGGACATGTTGGACAAAAAACGGCTTTTGGACTGGTTTGCCGCTTCGGCCTCCGCCAAAGCCTGCGCCAGGGCAGAGTTTTCCTGTGTCAGCCGCTCCAGTTCCCGCGACAGCGCCGCGTTGGCCTGCCGCAGCTCGTCCAGCTGGCCCGGGTGTTCTATATTTTGGCGGGCAGGCGCCCTGTCCATATGTTCCATCATGAAAAAATCCACTCCGCTTCGGAAGATGAAATCTGTACTTTTTTATCATACCATAAAAAGATTAAATTTTCCAGAGCTCTTTGCAAGAAAAGAAATTTTATTCCCAAAATGGGAGAACGCGGGAGAATTGGGACGCCGGACTTGACGGGCAGGGGCAGGTTCAGGTAAAATACGGGGAGGAAAGGAAGCAAAGGGGTGCAGGGATGGAGCAATGGAAAGACACGCCCAACATTGGGCCGGTGTTGGCGGAAAATTTGAAAAGAATTGGCGTGGCCGCGCCGGAACAGCTGCGGGAATTGGGGGCGGAGGATGCGTTTGCGCGCATACGCGCCCAGGTGGTCCCCACCGCCTGCCTCCACCAGCTGGAGGCGCTGGCCGGGGCGGTGGCGGGTGTGAAGAAAAGCCTGCTGCCCCCGGAGCGAAAGGCAGAGCTGAAGTCGTGGTATCGGAAGCTGTGAGGAGGAGGCTATGTTTCGAGTCATTAAAACCGAGGGCGCGGCCCGGCGGGGGGAGTTTACCTGCCCTCACGGCACGGTGCAGACGCCGGTATTTATGAATGTGGGCACCCAGGGGGCCATCAAGGGGGCGGTGTCCGCCTTTGACCTGAAGAAGCTGGGTTGTCAGGTTGAGTTGTCCAACACCTATCACCTCCACCTGCGGCCCGGCGACGTCGTGGTGCGCCAAATGGGGGGGCTGCACAAGTTTATGCGTTGGGATGGGCCCATGCTCACCGATTCCGGCGGGTTCCAGGTGTTCTCCCTGGCGGGGCTGCGGAAGATCACCGAGGAAGGGGTTACCTTCTCTTCCCATATCGACGGCAGGCGCGTCTTCATGGGGCCGGAAGAGTCCATGCGCATCCAGTCCAACCTGGGCAGCGATATTGCCATGGCCTTTGACGAGTGCGTGGAAAACCCCGCGCCCTACGATTATGCCAAAGCCTCCTGCGAGCGCACACTGCGCTGGCTGGAGCGCTGCAAGGCGGAGCATGACCGGCTGTGCGCCCTGCCGGACTGCGTGAACCCGGGCCAGGTGCTCTTTGGCATCAACCAGGGGGCAACTTATGAGGACCTGCGGGTGTGGCATATGAGGGAGACCGCTAAAATCGACTGCGGCGGATACGCCATCGGAGGGCTGGCGGTGGGGGAACCCACCGAGGTGATGTACTCCGTTATTGAGGCGGTGGAGCCCCATATGCCTGCGGACAAGCCCCGGTATCTCATGGGGGTGGGCACTCCCTCCAACATCATTGAGGCGGTGGCCCGGGGGGTGGACTTTTTCGACTGTGTGATGCCTGCCCGCAACGCCCGCCACGGCAAGCTGTTTACCTGGGACGGGGCGCTGAACATCAAAAACGAGCGCTTCAAGCTGGATGAACGGCCCATCGACTCCCGCTGCGGCTGCCCGGTGTGCCGGAGCTTTTCCCGGGCCTACCTGCGCCACCTGTTTGTGGCGGGGGAGATGCTTGCCATGCGTTTGGCGGTAATGCACAACCTGTATTTCTACAACGAGCTGGCCCGGCGCATCCGGGAGGCGTTGGACGCAGGGCAGTTTGCCGCCTTCCGCGCCGGGTATTCCCAGAGACTGGCGGGAAGGGCCGAGTGAATTTTATTTTGAAAAGGGCTTGTCTTTACCAGGTCTTTCCGATATAATGCTTATCATGCCATAAGCAGCAAACATTTTGACATAGGAGGAACCATTATCATGTATATTCTGTCTGCGTCCGCGGGCACGGCCGCTGATGTCGGCGGCGTGTCGCTGTTTTCGCCGCTGGTTTTGTGCGTGGTCATGCTGGTGGCCATGTATTTCCTGATGATCCGCCCCGAGAACAAGAAGAAAAAAGCCGCCGCCGAGATGCGCAACAACCTGAAGGTGGGGGATGTGATCACCACCATCGGCGGCGTGGTGGGCACCATCTGCGCTGTGAAGGAGCAGACCGTGGTGATGGAGACCGGCGCCGACCGCGTCCGGGTGGAGTTTACTAAGTGGGCCATCTCCAGCAAGGGCACCCAGAGTACCGAGGAGGCCCCTGCGCCTGAAAAGACGGATAAAAAGGCCGACAAGTGATCCTCGCAGACTGAGGAATGACAAGCACCTCTTTTGCATATGGTATAGAAACCATGTGAAAAGGGGTGCTTTTTATGGGAAAAGGCGAGACGCAGGGGATGAACGCGGTGCAGATGGCCACGGGGGTGGCGCTGGGCGGCCTGCTGGCCCTTGGGGTGGAACTGATCCTTCTGCTGTTGGGGGCGGCGGCGGTATCCAGAGGAATTGTGAAGGACAGCGCGGCGCCCCAGCTGACGGCGGCGGCGTGTGTGCTGGGCTGCTTTGCCGGAGGACTGCTGGCCTGCGCCAAGTGGAAATCCCGGCGGCTGCTGGGCGGGCTGGCCGCGGGGGCGGTGTGCTACCTGCTTATTCTGGCGGTGGGTCTGCTGATGAGCGAGACGCTGGCGCTGGGCGGCCAGGCATTGATTGAGCTGGCGGGCTGCCTGTGCGGCGGGGCGCTGGCGGGGCTGCTGAGCGGTGGCAGGAAGAAAAAGCGCCCATCCGCCCGAAAAAAATGACGGCGGCAGGAACATAGTAAGAGAATTCCCGGGGGAAACCATGGAGACTGTATGGAACCCCTTGACAAAAGAGAATAAAATATCTATAATTCCATAAAACCGCTGTGGTGAGGCGACCTGTCTGCCCATCCGCAGCGCCCGCCGGAAGGCGGGGAAGAAAGGATGAGGCAGAGATGGCCAAGGAATATAAGCTGAGCGCGGAGCGTCTGGAGGAACTGAAACAGGAGCTGGTGTATCTCAAAACCGTGCGTGAGAAGGAGGTCGCCGACCTCATCAAAGAGGCCCGGTCCTTTGGCGACCTGTCGGAGAACAGCGAGTACGACGAGGCGAAAAACGAGCAGGGCAAGCTGTATTCCCGCATTGCCGAGCTGGAGAATATCCTGGCCAACTATGTGGTCATTGAGGAGAGCGCCGACAGCTCCAACACCGTGCGCATGGGCAGCCGGATCACCGTGAAGGATGTATCCACCGGCGAGGAGGAGTCCTACCAGGTGGTGGGCTCCCAGGAGGCCGACCCCATGAACGGACGCATTTCGGAGGAATCCCCCTTCGGCAAGGCCCTGCTGGGCAAGGCTGTGGGCGAGGTGGCGGTGGTGGAGGCCCCCGCCGGCAATATTGAGTATGAGGTGGTTGCCATCCAGAGGTGAGGATGGCGCCGCGATACAAAGGAGAGAAGATCATGTCTGATCAGACCAACAACCAGCCCGTTCAGGAGGAACCCTCCCTGTCCGAGCTGCTCCAGGTCCGGCGGGACAAGCTGGCCGCCCTGCGGGAGCAGGGGCAGGATCCGTTTGCCATCACCAAGTTTGACGTCACCCACCACAGCGACGAGATTAAGGACCGCTTCGAGGAGATGGAGGGGCAGGCCGTCCGCCTGGCCGGCCGCCTGATGAGCAAGCGCGGCATGGGCAAGGCGGTGTTTTCCGACCTCCAGGACGGCGCCGGCCGCATTCAGCTCTACGTCCGTATTGACGACGTGGGGGAGGAGGCGCTGGCAGCTTTCAAAAAGTACGATATCGGCGATATCGTAGGGGTAGAGGGCGAGGTATTCCGCACCAAGCGCGGGGAGATCTCCATCAAGGCCAAGACCATCACGTTGCTGTCCAAGTCCCTGCTGCCCCTGCCGGAGAAATTCCACGGCCTCACCGACGTGGAGACCCGCTGCCGCCAGCGGTATGTGGATCTCATCATGAACCCGGATGTGAAGCGGAATTTTGTCATCCGTTCCCAGTTTATCAAGCATGTCCGGGATTTCATGGACGCGAGGGGCTATATGGAGGTGGAGACGCCGGTGCTGAACACCATCTCCGGCGGCGCCACCGCCCGGCCCTTTATCACCCACCACAACACCTTGGATATCGACATGTACATGCGCATTGCCACCGAGCTGCCTTTGAAGCGGCTAATTGTGGGCGGGCTGGAGCGGGTGTACGAGATGGGCCGTATCTTCCGCAACGAGGGCATGGACAACCGGCACAACCCGGAATTCACCACCATTGAGCTCTACCAGGCCTACGCGGACTTCAACGATATGATGGACCTGTTTGAGGATTTGCTGACCTCGGCCGCCCAGAAGATTCTGGGCACCTACCAGCTCCAGTGGCAGGGGCAGGATATCGACCTGACGCCGGGCTGGCCACGCCTGCCCATGTATGAGGCGGTGAAGCAGTACACCGGGCTGGACTTTATGGCCATGGACACAGACGAGGAGGCAGTGGCCGCCGCCAAGTCTATCGGTGTGGAGCTGCCCGCCACCGCCGACAAGACCTGGGGCAACGCCTTGTATGAGGTGTTCGACCAGCGGGTGGAGGAGAAGCTGGTCCAGCCCACATTTATCACCATGCACCCGGTGGACGTGTCCCCGCTGGCCAAGCGCTCCCCCAAGGACCCGAGGCTCACCGAGCGCTTTGAGCTGTTCATCTGCCGCAGTGAAATGGGCAACGCTTTCTCCGAGCTCAACGACCCCATCGACCAGCGCCAGCGCTTCCAGAAGCAGGTGGAGATGCGTGCGCGGGGGGACGATGAGGCGGGCATGATGGACGAGGACTATATCACCGCGCTGGAATATGGCCTTCCTCCCACGGGGGGCATGGGCATCGGCATCGACCGCTGCGTCATGCTGCTCACTAATAACGACTCCATCCGGGAAGTTTTGCTCTTCCCCACCATGAAGCCGCTGGATTAAGAAACTGCCCCAAAAGCATACCGGCACAGCCGCCGGTATGCTTTTGCGCGTTGGGAAAAGGGGGAGGAGGCTATGGAGCGGGAGATTGTCACCAGCAAGGCGAACCCCTTGCTCAGCCGGGTGCGGAAGCTGAACAGCCGCCGGGCATTCCGCAGGGCGGAAGGGGCCTTTGCCGCCGAGGGGCCCAAGCTGCTGGGCGAGGCCTTGCGCTGGGGCGTGGAGGTGGAGGCGGTGATCTGCGCCCCCGGCGTGCCCCTCCCGGAGCTGCCCGCCCAGGTGCGGGTGGCGGAGGTGGGGGACGCCCTTCTGGCATCCATCGCGGATACCCAGAGTCCCCAGGGTATCGTTTTTATCTGTAAGGGGAAAAATCTAGCGTTGCCTGACCCGCTGGGGGGAAGCCGATATCTGCTGCTGGACGGGGTGCAGGATCCCGGCAACGTGGGTACTATCTGGCGCACTGCAGACGCCTTTGGGGCAGAAGGGCTTATTTTATGTAATGGCTGCGCGGATCCCTGGAATCCAAAGACGGTGCGGGCCACCATGGGGGCGGTATTCCGCCTGCCCGCATACGAATGTACGCTGGCGGCGGCGGCAGGGCGGTTGGAGCGGGCGGGCATATCCTTGTATGCGGCAGCCCTCCAGGAGGACACAGCAGACGTGCGGTCGGTTTGCTTGGACAGGGCGGCGGTGGTTATCGGCAGCGAGGGCCGGGGGGTATCCCGGGAGGCGCTGGACCATTGCCAGAAAACAGTCAGGATTCCCATGCGAAAGCGGTGTGAATCGCTGAACGCCGCTGTGGCCGCGTCGGTGGTGCTGTGGGAAATGGCGCGCAACGACTAAGAGAGGGACAGGGGAGGCGGAAATATGTCCAATCTAAAGCATTGGATTTGGCTCACACTGCGCAAGGGGCTGGCAGGACAGAACGCCGTGCGGGTGCTGGAGCACTTTGGAACCCCGGAGCTGGTCCATGCCGCTGACGAGCAGGCATACCGAATGGTGGGTGGGCTGACGGACGCCGCTATCCGCTCCCTGATGAACAAAGCGCTGGACCAGGCCGATGTGGTGCTGGGAGACTGTGAGCGGTATGGCATCCAGCTGCTCACCCTCCAGGATTCCGCCTACCCGGAGCGGCTGAAAGCCATTGCCCAGCCGCCCATGGTGCTGTACTGGAAGGGGCGGCAGTTTGCCTTTGACAACGAGGCCGCCATTGGCATGGTGGGTTCCCGGCAGGCCACGCCGTACGGAGTTCAAGCGGCTGCCAAGCTGTCCGCTGATTTGACCCGAAAGGGCGCGCTGGTGGTCACCGGCATGGCCCAGGGTATCGACGCCTCCGCCGTCCGGGGGGCCTTGAAGGTTGGCGGGCCGGTGGTGTCTGTGCTGGCGGGCGGCATAGACCGGGTGTACCCCGCCTATCATAGGGAGCTCTATGAGGATGTGGCGGCGGTGGGGGCGCTGATCTCCGAGTACCCGCCAGGGGCTGACCACCGGGGCGAGCATTTTCCTGTCCGCAACCGCATCATCAGCGGCCTGTCCGTGGGCGTCATCGCGGTGGAGAGCGCCCGGGCCAGCGGCACTCTGCTCACCGTCAACCATGCGCTGGATCAAAACCGGGAGGTGTTCGCCGTCCCCGGACCCATTGACGCGCCCATGAGCGAGGGGACCAACCGCCTCATTCAGGAGGGCTGCGCCAAGCTCATCATGGAGGCGGACGACGTGCTGTGCGAGTTTGCGGACAGGTTCCCCGGCAGGCTGCGGCTGGGCCGGGGCGCGTCCCTGCCGCCGGATGCGGCGGGGCAGCGGCTGGAGGGGGCGGCCGTCGTCCCGAAGGAACAGGAGGCCCGCAAAGCAAAGGAAACGCCGCCCAAGGAGGACGTGGTATGCCTGCGCTGGGCGGACTGCAAGGATAAGCTGACGGACGACCAGCGTTCGGTGCTGCTGGCGTTGGACGGCGGTACTGTCCAGGCGGACGATCTGGTGGAACGCACCCAGATTCCCGCCCGGCGGGTGCTGTCCGCCCTCACGGTGCTGCAAATCCAGGGCTATGTGGCGGAGGAGAGCGGGAAAAGGTTCCGGGCCGCCGTCAAATTGAAAATGGAGTAGTTGAGGAACATGGCAAACACAAATTTGGTCATTGTAGAGTCGCCCGCCAAGGCGAAAACCATTGGAAAATATCTGGGTCCCGGCTTTGAGGTGAAGGCGTCCATGGGCCATATCAGGGACCTGCCCAAGAGCAAGCTGGGGGTGGACGTTTCCACCTTCGAGCCGGACTACGAGAACATCAAGGACAAGGCGGATGTGATCAAGGAACTGCGCAGGTCCGCCAAGGCCAGCGACAAAATTTACTTGGCCACCGACCCTGACCGGGAGGGCGAGGCCATCTCCTGGCACCTGCAAAGCGTGCTGGGGGTGCCCAAGGAAAAGACCTGCCGGGTCACGTTCAACGAGATCACCCAGAAGGTGGTCAAGGAGTCCATTGCAAACCCCAGGGATATCGACCAGGACCTGGTGGACGCCCAGCAGGCCCGGCGGGTGCTGGACCGCATCGTGGGCTACCAGCTCTCGCCCTTGCTGTGGAAGAAGATCCGGCGGGGCCTGTCCGCCGGGCGGGTGCAGTCGGTGGCCACCCGGCTGGCGGTGGAACGGGAGGAGGAAATCCGCGCCTTTACCCCGCAGGAATATTGGTCCATCACCGCGTCCCTGTCCCGTATTGCCCCCAATCTGGGCGGCTTCCAGGCGGAGTTCTACGGCAGGGAGAAGCGGATGGAGCTGACCTGTGAGGAGCAGGTGCGGGAGATTGTAAAATCTGTAAAGGAATCCTCATTTACAGTGTTGAGCGTAAAGCGTCAGGATAAGCACCGCTCCCCCGCGCCTCCCTTTACCACCTCCACCCTCCAGCAGGAGGCGTCCCGGAAGCTGAATATGATCCCCAAGCGCACCATGTCCATTGCCCAGCAGCTTTACGAGGGGATCGACATTCAGGGTGTGGGCACCGTGGGCCTCATCACTTATATGCGTACCGATTCCCTGCGGCTGTCGGAAGAGGCGCTGGCGGCGGCAAAAACCTTTATCCAGAGCCGGTACGGCAGGCAGTATTACCCGGAAAAGACCCGGAGGTTCAAGTCCAAGGGCAGCGCCCAGGACGCCCACGAGGCCATCCGCCCCTCCGACGTGAATCTCACTCCAGAGGATTTGAAGAAGAGTCTGACCGCCGACCAATACCGGCTGTACAAGCTGATCTGGAGCCGTTTTCTGGCCTGCCAGATGGCGGGGGCGGTGTACGACAGCGTTACCATTGAGACCGAATCTGCGGGCTACCGCTTCCGGGCCAGCCACTCTTCTGTGAAGTTTAACGGCTTTACGGCAGTTTATGAGGAGAGCCGGGACGAGGACGAGGAGGCCCCCCAGTCGCCTCTGCCCGATTTGAAGGAGGGGGAGGCGCTGAAGCTGAACGGGCTGACCCCCGGCCAGCATTTTACCCAGCCCCCGGCCCGTTTTTCCGAGGCCACCCTCATCAAGGCGCTGGAGGAGAAGGGGGTGGGCCGTCCGTCCACCTACGCCCCCACTATTTCCACCATCACAGACCGGCAGTATGTGGTGAAGGAGGGCAAATACCTGCGCCCCACGCCCTTGGGCGAGGTGGTCACGGGGTTGATGAAGGAGAAATTCCCGGACATCGTAGACACCGACTTCACCGCCCAGATGGAGAGCCGCCTGGACAAGGTGGAGGCGGGGGAGGCCCAATGGAAGCAGGTGCTGGGCGAGTTTTATACCGGCTTTGACGCGGAGCTGAAAAAGGCGGAGAGCGAGCTGGACGGGGAGCGCATCAAGGTGCCCGACGAGGAGTCGGACGAGGTATGCGACCTGTGCGGACGGAAAATGGTGGTGAAGATGGGCCGGTTCGGGCGGTTCCTGGCCTGCCCCGGCTGGCCGGAGTGCACCTTCACCAAGCCGCTGGTGGTGGAGATGCCCGGGCGGTGTCCCAAGTGCGGGGGCCGTCTGGTGAAGCGCACCGGCGTGAGCAAGAAGAACAACAAGCAGTACACCTACTACTGCTGCGAGCACCTGAACAGTAAGGTGGAGGCCAAGCGGTGCGACTTCATGACCTGGGACGTGCCCGTCAAGGACAACTGCCCCATCTGCGGCTGGACCATGTTCAAGCTGTCCGGCCGGGGCTTCAAGCGGCCCTTCTGCATCAACCCGGACTGTTCCAACTTCCTGCCGGAGGACAAGCGGGGCGGTTTCAAGAAAAAGACGGAGGAGGCCGCTGAGGGCGGGGGCGCCGAAAAGAAGCCCGCGGCAAAAAAAACTGCGGCGAAGAAGGGCACGGCGAAAAAAACTGCGTCCTCCGCCAAGACCACAACGGCGAAAAAGGCCGCGTCCGCCAAGAAAACCACAGCCAAAAAGACCACGAAAAAGGCGGCGGATTGAGCTACCGGGACAATTCCAGGGCGATCTGGAACCCGGCGCGGAACAGGGCCTGTTCATGGAGCGCGAACAATGTGTTCCGCTCGTCAATGAGGCCGTCCAAAAGTTCTTTTCTCTCGTCGCTGAGCAGGGCGCGCAGACGCTCTTCCTGACTGTCTGCGTGGCGCAGAACGTTTTCGTATTGCGGTTCAGCCACGAGGAGGGGCCTGACCAGCCAATCCTGAGCGTTAGGTAAAGAGGACTTCCATTGCGTCAGTCATAAGTATCAACTCCGAAAGCGACGATTCTTTGCGTGTATCTATATAATACATGCAAAGTTATGTCGTGCCAAGAGGGGGAAATAAAAAATGTACGGCGAACGCATGAAACTGTTGCGGAAAGAGCGAAAAGTTCCGCAACAGCAGTTGGCGGATTTGATGGGCGTTAAAATTCGGGGTTATCAGTACTATGAGAATGAACAAACCGAACCGACGATCAATGCTTTGATTGCCCTTGCCGATTTTTACGGCGTTTCCATCGACTACCTTGTGGGCCGCACCGACGCCCCTTAAAATAGAACTAACGTTTCACGTGAAACGCGGGAGAGGACGATGCCTATGCGTGTAACCGTCATCGGCGCGGGCCTGGCCGGGTGCGAGTGCGCCTGGCAGCTGGCCCAGCGGGGGATTTCCGTCGCGCTGTGCGAGATGAAGCCCCGCAAAATGACCCCCGCCCACCACAGCCCCGGCTTTGCCGAGCTGGTGTGCTCCAACTCCCTGCGCTCCGATCAGCTGGAGAACGCCGTGGGCCTGCTCAAGGAGGAGCTGCGCCGGTGCGGCTCGCTGATCCTGCGCTGTGCGGATAAGACGAGGGTGGAGGCGGGGGGCGCCCTGGCCGTGGACCGGGAGGGGTTTTCCGCCGCCGTCACCGCCGCCGTCCGAAGCCATCCCAATATCACTGTTGAGGAGGGGGAGGTCACGTCCATCCCCGAGGGGGAGGTGGTCATTGCCTCCGGGCCGCTGACCTCCGACGCCCTGTCCCAGGCCATCGCCGGGCTGTTCCCGGAGGGGAGCTACCTCAACTTTTTTGACGCGGCGGCCCCCATTGTCACCTTTGAGAGCATCGACATGGACCACGCCTGGTTCGCCTCCCGGTACGGCAGGGGGACGGCGGACTACATCAACTGCGCCCTGTCCGAGGAGGAGTACCTGGCCTTCTGGCGGGAGCTGTGCCAGGCCCAGGAGGCGGAGGTTCACGGCTTCGAGGACAAAAACGTGTTTGAGGGCTGTATGCCGGTGGAGGTCATGGCCCGCCGGGGGGTTCAGACCCTGGCCTTCGGCCCCTTGAAGCCCAAAGGACTGCCCGATCCAAAAACCGGGCGGGAGCCCTACGCCGTGGTGCAGCTGCGCCGGGACAACGCCGCCGGGACGCTCTACAACCTGGTGGGCTTCCAGACCCATCTGAAGTGGGGGGAGCAGAAGCGGGTGTTTTCCATGATCCCGGCCCTGCGCAATGCGGAGTATGTGCGCTATGGGGTGATGCACCGCAATACCTATCTGAACTCCACCCGGCTGCTGGACCGCTATTACCGGGCGCGGAGGAACGGGCGCATCGCCTTTGCCGGGCAGATCACCGGGGTGGAGGGCTATGTGGAGTCCACTGCCTCCGGGTTTCTGGCGGGGGTGGAGCTGGCGCGGCGGCTGCTGGGGCAGGGGCCGCTGGACTTTCCACGGGAGACCGCCATCGGGGCGCTGGCGGCCTACGTCAGCAATGAGGGCGTGGCCGATTTTCAGCCTATGAACATCAATTTCGGCATCATGCCCCCACTGGACCACAGGGTAAAGGGTAAGCGCAATAAAAACGCGGAGCTGTCCAAACGTTCGCTGGAACTGGTGGACGGACTGAGAGAGAGATTGTAAAGGAGGCCGACGGAATGCGCATCATTGTGGATGCAATGGGCGGGGACAACGCGCCCCAGGCGCCGGTACAGGGCGCGCTGCAGGCAATCAAGGAGTATGGCGTGGAAGTGGTGCTGGTGGGCCGGGGGGAGGAGATTTTGGAGGCCCTTCAAAAAGAGGGGGTGGCCGAGCTGCCCCAGGGCCTGTCCATCACCCACGCCGATCAGGTGGTGGAGATGTGCGACAACCCCGCCACCGCCTTTAAAGAGAAAAAGGACTCCTCCCTCACCGTGGGCCTGAACCTGCTGAAAAGCGGGGAGGGGGACGCCTTTGTGTCCGCGGGGTCCACGGGGGCGCTGCTGTCCGGGGCGACGCTTTTGGTAAAGCGCATCAAGGGCATCCGCCGGGCGGCCATGGCGCCGGTGGTGCCCACCGGCGGGGGCGGCTCGGTGCTCATCGACTGCGGGGCCACCGCCGAGGGTACGCCGGAGTTCCTGCTCCAGTTTGCCTTTATGGGCAGCTACTACGCGGAGCGGGTGCTGGGAAGGCCGGAGCCCCGGGTGGGACTGCTGAACATCGGCGCGGAGCCCTCCAAGGGAACCGGCCTCCAGCGGGAGGCCTACCAGCTCCTCCAGAAGGCCAAGGAGGAGGGCCGCATCAACTTCGTGGGCAATGTGGAGGCCCGGGAGGCGGTGGAAGGCGCCGTGGACGTGATCGTGGCGGACGGTTACTCGGGCAATATCTTCCTGAAAGCGGTGGAGGGGGCGGGACTGTTCCTCAGCCGCGAGATGAAAAAGATGTTCATGAAGAGCCTCAAGACCAAGCTTGCCGCCCTGCTGATGAAGGACGGGCTGCGGGATTTCAAGAAGCTGCTGGACGCCAACGAGGTGGGGGGCACGGCGCTGCTGGGCATTTCCAAGCCGGTCATCAAGGCCCACGGCTCCTCCAACGGCTACGCCATGAAGAACGCCGTCCGTCAGGCGGTGGAGTTCAGCCGGTCCGGCATTGTGGAGGACATCACGGAAAACGTGGAGCATATGCGCCTTCCCGCCCATTCTGCCGCCGCTGACGGAGGCGGTGAATAACACGACAAAAAAATTGTCAAAAATACTATTGACAGTGGGCCGGAAAGCCCCTATTATGATGTTGATTAAAGCAACATAAAGGAGCTGCTCAAAATGTTCGAAAAACTGTGTAAGCTGATCGCCGAGCAATTCGGCGTAGACCCCGAGACCGTCACCGCCGACTCCGCTTTTGTGGATGATCTGGGTGCGGATTCCGTGGATCTGATGGATTTGTCCATGGCGCTGGAGGAGGAGTTCGGGATGGAGGAGATGGACAGTGAGGACATTGAGTCCATCGTGACCGTGGGCGACCTGTATAAATACATGCAGGAGCACTTGGATATCTGAGCTTACAATCTTGAGAGAAAAAGTCCCGCCGAGGCGGGGCTTTTTCCGTGGTGGAGGATATTTATGGACGAGCTGGAAAAAAAGCTGGGCTACCGCTTTCGGGACCGGAGGCTGCTGGAGCACGCCATGACTCACAGTTCCTATGCCAACGAGCACCGGGGGGCGGGGCTGACCAGCAATGAGCGGCTGGAGTTTTTGGGCGACTCGGTGCTGGGGATGGTGGTGGCGGACTACCTGTTCCACGAGCATCCGGACATGCCCGAGGGGGAGCTGACCCGCACCCGGGCGGCCCTGGTGTGCGAGGGGAGCCTGCATGAGGCGGCGAAGGGCCTGGAATTGGGCCGCTGCCTCCGGCTGGGCCGCGGGGAGGACGCGGGGGGAGGCCGGAAGCGGCCCTCCATCCTGGCGGACGCCACAGAGGCTATGCTGGCCGCCGTTTACCTGGACGGGGGGATGGGGGCGGTGCGGCCCATTATCCGGGCGTTGATTTTGGACAAGGAGCAGGAGAAAGCCGCCGACCGGGACTATAAGACCGCCCTCCAGGAGCTGGTGCAGCGCACGCCCGGGGCGGCGGTGAGTTACACGCTGGCGCGGGAGAGCGGCCCGGACCACTGCCGCAGCTTTGAGATGGAGGCGTCGGTGGATGGGAAGGTCATCGGCGCGGGCGCAGGGCGCACCAAAAAGGAGGCCGAGCAGATGGCGGCCAAGGCCGCGCTGGAGCGGCTGAACGGATAAGAAGGAAAACAGATGAAACGGGAATTGGGAATCGCCCGGTGCGGGCTGGCGTGCTGCCTGTGCGCGGAGCATAAAGGGTGCTCAGGCTGCGACTCGGAGGACTGCCCTGACAGCGGCTGGTGCGAGAACAGGAAATGCTCCATGGAGAAGGGGCTGTCCCACTGCTATGCCTGCGAACAGGACTGCAAAAAGGGGCTGCTGGATAAGATGAAGCCCTACGGCTTCACCCTGTTCGCCAAACGGTATGGGGTGGACAGGCTGTTGGACTGCCTGGAGGAAAATGAAAAGCGGGGGATTGTCTACCACCGGGACGGCATCACCGGGGACTATGACGGCTTCGACGACGTGGAGAAGCTGATCGAGTTCATCAAGAGCGGAAAACGCTGAACGCAGAAGTCCTCTCTTCAAAAACGGAAAGCCCGCCCTTGTTTTTTCGGAAAAAGTTTGCTACAATATCCCTATTATGGAAGGGAGGGGAGCCATGGAAGCCCCCATCTACCACCTGGAGAAGGTGGTGAAAGCCAAGCAGGAGGATATGGAGGACTTCGACGGCCCCCTGGACCTGATCCTCCACCTGCTGAGTAAAAATAAAATTGAAATCCGGGATATCCAGATCTCCGGGCTGCTGGACCAGTACCTGGCGTGGATGGCCCAACGGGAGGAGTTGAATCTGGAGGTGGCCAGCGAGTTTGTCACCATGGCCGCCCATCTGGTATACATCAAAACCCGGATGCTGCTGTCCATCGATGACGAGGTGGCCATGAGCGAGATGGAAGAGCTGATGGCGGCCTTGGAAGAGCATAAGAGCCAGGAGACCTATGTGAAGATCAAGGACGTGACGGGGGAACTCAACGGGCGCTATGAATTCGGCCGGGACTATCTGCCCAAGCAGCCTGAGCCGGTGAAGACGGAAAACGCCTACCAATACGTCCATGACAAGGGGGATATCTTGACAGCGATTCGCGCTGTTTTGGCCCGGACGGACAATAAGCTCCCCCCCCTGGCGGCCGCTTTTGAGGGCATCGTGGGCCGGGAACCTTACCCGGTGGCGGATAAGGCCCGGTCTATTTTGGACAGGCTGATCCAGTTCGGCGTGGCCCGGTTCCGGGCGCTGTTCAAGACAAGCCGCAGCCGGTCTGAGGTGGTGGCCACGTTCCTGGCAATTTTGGAGCTGTGCAAGGCCAACCGCATCCACCTGGCGGGGACGGCGGAGGACTGCACCGTCACCAGCACGGTGGACGACCTGCCGGAAGATGTGGATGTGACAGTCGAAAGCTATTGAGGGGAGGAAATGCCCGACATGGAACTAAAAGAGCTGGAGAGCGCCATTGAGGGCATTCTCTTTGCGGCGGGAGACCCCATGGGTGTGGAGCGGCTGTGCCTTACCCTGGGCCAGGACCGGGAGACGGTGGACAGCGTGTGCCAGCGCTTGGCGGACAATTACAGCTATGAGCGCCGGGGCATCCGGCTGGTACGGCTGGAAAACAGCTGGCAGATGTGCTCCGCGCCGGAACAGGCGGGGTATATCCGTAAAGCGCTGGAAAACCGTAAGCCGGCCAAGCTGTCCCAGCCAGCGCTGGAGGTGTTGGCGATCATCGCCTACTTCCAGCCGGTGACGAGGGCCTATATTGAGCAGATCCGCGGAGTGGACAGTTCATACACCGTGGGCCTTTTGCTGGAGAGGGGGCTGATCCGGGAGGCGGGACGCCTGGCGGTGCCGGGGCGGCCTATGCAGTTTAGGACTACCAAAAACTTTTTGCGCTCCTTTGGTTTGGCATCCCTGGAGGATCTGCCCGATCTGGCCTCCGCCAGCCAGGAGGATATCCAGCTCACCATGGAGATGGAATCGGCGCTGCGCCGGCTGCGGGAAGCGGAGGATGGGGAAGGGTCTGTGCCCGAACCCGAGCCTGAGCCAAACGGGGGGGAAGGGGCATGACCTTTTTGAAGGTTCTGCTGGCAGTTTTGGCTGTCCTCTGGCTAATTTCGCTGGTCCGCATTGGAGGCAGGGTGAGCTATGGGAGGGAGGGGCTGTTCGCATTCCTCCTGATGGGGCCGGTCAAGCTCCAGCTGTTCCCTGCCGTAAAGGAAGAAAAAGCTGGGAAGCCAAAGGCAAAGAGGCAAAAAAAGAAGGCAGAAAAATCGCCTGCGGTAGAAAAGCACAAAAAAGAACCTAAGGAAAGCCAGCCCGGCACCCTGTCCCGGCTGATGAAGCTGCTGCCGATTGTGGGACAGGCCTGCGGGTCGCTGAAGCGTAAGATACGCATCGACGATTTGGAACTGGAGTTGATTTGGGGCGGAACGGATCCCGCCGCCGCCGCTTTGAGTTATGGCAGGGCAAACGCAGCGCTGGGTATGCTCTGGCCCATTTTGGACAATAATTTTAAGGTAAAGCGCCACTCGTTCCAGATTGGTCTGGATTACGGCATTGCGGAGCCTGTGGTGGAGGTCCGGGCGGCGGTTACCCTCACAGTGGGACAGCTTGTGACGCTGGGCGTGCACTATGGCGTGAAAGCGCTGGTTACTTGGATCAAAAGCGGAAGGACCCTTAGAAAAAAACAGGAGGCATTGAGTCATGAGTGAAAACAACCATCCCATCAATGAAGTGCTCCACACCACCATGGACAAAATCCGGGAGATGGTGGATGCCAACACTGTAGTAGGCCAGCCCATCGTCACCCAGGACGGGGTGACCCTGATCCCGGTGTCCCGGCTGTCCTTCGGCTTTGCCACCGGCGGTTCCGACTTCGGCAAGACTCAGAATGTACCCAAAAACTTTGGCGGCGGCGCGGGGGCCGGCGTCAGTGTGTTCCCTGTGGCCTTTCTGGTGGTGAAGGACGGCTCGGTCCGCCTGCTGCCCGTGGCGCCCCCGCCGGGGGACACGGTGAGCCGGGTGGTGGATCTGGTGCCCGAGATGTTTGAGCGGGTCACAGGCTATATCGACAAAAAGACTGCCGGGGAGAGCGGAGAAGGGACCCTGTAACCCCGCGCCCGGATAAGGCCGGGCGGTCAAGGCCATACTACTCCCATCTGACCATTCAGATGGGAGTGACCTTTTGTGAGAAAATTGACCGCCGCGCTGGCGGCTGTGCTGGCGCTGGCCGCCGTATGCCCCACCGCTGACGCGGTGGGCACCCACGCTTCCAGCGCAATCTTGATGGATGCCGAGAGCGGCCGGGTGCTCTATGAGCACGACATCCACCAGCGCCGCCTCATTGCCAGCACCACCAAGCTGCTTACCGCCCTGGTGGCGGTGGAAGAGGCGGAGAACCTGGACGAGACGGTGAGCGTCAAAGGGGAGTGGCTGGGCAGCGAAGGCTCCTCTATTTACCTGAAGCCGGGGGAGGAAATCACCCTGCTGGGGCTTTTGCACGGCCTGCTGCTCCAGTCGGGCAACGATGCGGCCATGGCCATCGCCTGCCACACGGCTGGAAGTGAGGCAGACTTTGTGGCCCTGATGAACCAAAAGGCTGCGGAGCTGGGGATGAAAAACAGCTCTTTTGCCAATCCCAGCGGGCTTAACGATGAAAACCACTACTCCACAGCCTATGATATGGCCCTGCTTGCCCAGGCCTGCTTAAAAAACAAGACCGTAGCGGACATATGCGCCACCCGGTCCGTCACAATTGGAACCCGAACCTTTGTCAACCATAACAAGCTGCTGTGGCGCTGCGAAGGCTGCGTGGGGATGAAAACCGGTTTTACGGAAAAGGCGGGACGGACGCTGGTGTCCGCCGCTACAAGGGATGGCCAGACCTTGATATGCGTTACCCTCAACGATGGGGATGACTGGAACGACCACTGCGAGCTGCTGGATTACGGCTTCCAGGCCTACCCCCGGCAGGCGCTGTGTGAAAAAGGGGAGGTACTTGGCTCGGTGGCCGTAAAGGGGAGCCTTGTCCCTGGCGTGGAGGCGGTGGCGGCAGATGAAACGGGCTACCCCCTCAAGGCGGGAGAGGCATTGACCATGGAGGTGGAGCTGGATTCGTCTATCCAGGCCCCCTTTCAGGCGGGCGCGCCGATTGGTGAAGCGGTGTGGAAAAAAGACGGCGAAATTGTGGTCCGGATGCCGCTGGTTGCCCGGATCGGGGCACAGCTGGACGTGCGGGAGCCGCTGAATTTGTGGCAGCGGCTGTGGGACGTGGCATAGCAAGCGAAAAGAGGTGGCGGCGGTGGAGGAACGGCTGCAGAAGCTGCTGTCGGCGGCGGGGGTATGCTCCCGCCGCCAGGCGGAGGAGTACATACAGGCGGGCCGGGTGACGGTGAACGGGAGCACTGCCCGGTTGGGGGAAAAGGCTGACCCGGACCGGGACCGGGTAGAGGTGGACGGCGTGCTGCTGGCCGCTCCGGCGGGCTATACCTATCTTGTGCTGAATAAGCCCCGCGGCTATGTCACCACGCTGTCTGATGAAAAAGGGCGAAAGACGGTGGCCCAGCTGGTGGCGGACTGCCCCGGCCGGGTGTGGCCGGTGGGGCGGCTGGATATGGACTCGGAGGGCTTGCTGCTGCTCACCAATGATGGGACGCTGACCCACAGGCTGACCCACCCATCCCACAAGGTGGAAAAGGAATACTGGGTGTGGGTGTCGGGAGACATGGACCGTGCGCTGTCCATTCTGTCTGTCCCGGTGGTGGACGGGGGGGAGACCCTCGCCGCAGACCGGGTGGAGCGGACCGGAGAGCGCACCCTTGCTGTGGTGATCCACCAGGGGAAAAACCGGCAGGTGCGCCGTATGTGCGCCGCAGCCGGGCTGGAGGTGGAGCGCCTCCGAAGGGTGCGGGAGGGTGCGTTGCTGCTGGGTGGGTTAAAGCCGGGCTGCTGGCGCCCCCTTACGGAGAAGGAACTGCGGACCCTGCGGGAATAGCGGGAAATTGCAGCAAAAGCCCTTGCAATTTTCAGGACGAAACGGTATGATACACCTTGTTGGGCGCAGGGATTTTTCGGACGAAGGATAAAAAGAGAGTAGGGTTATACCATTATGAGCCGTGACATTTTGACCGTGATTCAGAGCAGGATGGGCACCTTTTCCAAAAGTCAAAAGCTGATTGGGCGCTATATCCTGGACAATTACGATAAGGCCGCTTTTATGACCGCCGCCCGGATGGGACAGGCGGTCCATACCAGTGAATCCACCGTGGTCCGTTTTGCCGCCGAGCTGGGCTACGACGGCTATCCCGCGATGCAGAAGGCTATGCAGGAGATGATCCGGGGCAAACTCACCACCGTGCAGCGTATTGAGGTGTCCTATGACCGGCTGGGTACGCAGGATGTTTTGGATAAGGTGGTACAGGCGGACATTGAGAAGCTGCGCATGTCCTTGAATGAGCTGAACAGGGAGGATTTTGCCGCCGCGGTAAATGCCATTGTGGAGGCGCGGCGTATTTACGTTTTGGGGGTGCGGTCGTCGGCGGCGCTGTCTGATTTTCTCACCTTCTACTTCAAGCTGATTTTTGACGATGTGAGGCAGATACAGACCAGTTTGGCCAGTGAGATGTTCGAGCAGATGCTCCGGGTGGAGAAGGACGACGTGGTAATCGGGATCAGCTTCCCGCGCTACTCCACCCGCTCCGTCCGGGCCATGGAATTTGCCCGGGACCAGGGAGCCACGGTGATTGCCATCACCGACAGCGAGATGTCTCCCTTATATGACACGGCAAACTTCCGGCTGCTGGCTAAAAGCGATATGGCGTCCTTTGTGGATTCCCTGGTGGCGCCGCTGTCTGTCATCAACGCGCTGATCGTGGCGGTGGGGCGGAAGAAATCCGACGAGGTTACCGCCACCTTCAACCGGCTGGAGAGCATATGGGACGAGTACCAGGTATATGAAAAGGTGGAATATGAGGACAAATAGGGTGGTGGTGGCCGGGGGCGGCGCGGCGGGCATGATGGCCGCCGTTACCGCGGCACGGGCCGGGGCCGAGGTGCTGCTGCTGGAACCCAATGAGAAGGTGGGGCGGAAGCTGTACATCACTGGGAAAGGCCGGTGCAATCTGACCAACAACTGCGGTCGGGATGAGCTAATGGCGGCTGTTCCACGCAATGGGAAATTCCTTTACAGTGCCTTTGAGCGCTTTGGCCCAGCGGACACCATGGCTTTTTTTGAGGGGTTGGGCGTAAGGTTAAAAACAGAGCGGGGGAACCGGGTATTTCCTCGCTCCGACAAAGCCGCCGACATTGTGGACGCCCTGTTTTTTGAGCTGCGCCGCCAGGGGGTGGAGGTCCGGCAGGAGCGAATCACCGGCATAGATATGCGGGATGGCCTGCTTGCCGGTGTATATACCCAAGGCGTTGGGGAGGCGGCAGAGTGTAAGGCACTTGTACTTGCCACTGGAGGGGCTTCTTATCCCCGCACCGGTTCCACCGGAGAGGGCTATACCCTGGCACAGGCCGCAGGACACACCGTCGTTCCCATACGGGGTTCACTGGTTCCGCTGGAGTCGGAGGATTCCTGCTGCGGGAGGCTCCAGGGGCTGTCCCTGCGCAATGTGGAGCTGCGGGTGACAAACGAAGCGGGCAAGAGCGTGTTCCGGGAGCAGGGCGAGCTGTTGTTTACGCATTTTGGCCTGTCCGGGCCGCTGGTGCTGTCCGCCTCCGCCCACATGGATTTTACAAAGTCCAAATATACCGCCCATATTGACTTGAAGCCGGCGCTGGATGCGCAGAAGCTGGACGCCCGCCTGCTCCGGGACTTTCAGGAGAGGGCCAACCAGGATTACGCCAACGCATTGGGGGGACTGGTCCCCCGGTCTATGGTGCCTGTGCTGGCAGAGCGCACCGGCGTCCCTTCGGCTACCAAGGTTCACGATATCCGAAGGGAGCAGAGGAGAAGGCTGCTGGAGACGTTGAAGGATTTTGCTATTGCCCTGTCCGGGCCGCGCCCGGTGGAGGAGGCGGTGGTTACCTCCGGCGGCGTGGCGGTGGGCGAGGTGGACCCCAGGACTATGGAGTCAAAAAAGGTTAAGGGGCTGTTTTTTGCCGGGGAATTGCTGGATGTGGATGGCTATACCGGCGGCTTCAACCTCCAAATCGCTTGGTCTACCGGCTATTGCGCAGGGTTGGCCGCCGCAGGGCGGGCCGCTACGATATAATAAGGAAGGGGTTTTCCCATGAAATACCGCAGCATTGCCATTGACGGGCCCTCCGGCGCGGGCAAGTCCACCCTGGCCAAACGCCTGGCCAAGGAGCTTGGCTTTTTATATGTGGACACTGGGGCCATTTACCGAACGGTGGGACTGGCGGCCCGCCAGCGGGGTATTGATCCCGCCGCCGGGGAATGCGTGGCGGCGATGCTGCCCGAGCTTTCCATCACCATGGATTATGGGGCGGACGGCCTCCAGCGTATGTTTTTGGATGGGGAGGATGTGACGGCAGCCATTCGGGAGAATGATATTTCCGCCTGTGCGTCCAAGGTTGCGGCCCTTCCGGCGGTGCGGGACTTTCTGATGGAGATGCAGCGCAGGACGGCCCGGGAGCATGACGTCATTATGGACGGGCGGGACATCGGAACAGTGGTGCTGCCAGACGCCGATCTGAAAATTTTCCTCACGGCCGCCCCCGAAGCAAGGGCTGAGCGGCGGTACAAGGAGCTGTTGGAGCGGGGCCAGCGGGCGGATTTCGATCAGGTCCTGCGGGAAGTGATAGAACGGGACCTCCGGGACACCCAGCGGGAGACTGCCCCGCTGCGCCAGGGGGCGGACGCGGTGCCGGCGGACACCACCGGGCTGGATCTGGAGGGAAGTTTCCAGCTGCTGCTGGGGATGATCCGGGAGCGGTTGGGTATTAAGGAGGGGACCCATGCGGAATAAGGTATATTCGTTGCTGTACCCCATCATTTGGATCTTTATGAGGATTCTCCACCCCTGGAGGGCGGTGGGGGCGGACAATATCCCCGAAGGGGCGGCGGTGATCTGCGGAAATCACACCACCTTAGGCGACCCGCTGTACGTGGTTTGCGCCATGGGGGGAAAGAGGCAGACCCACGTGATGGCCAAGGCCGAGGTCATGAAGTGGCCGGTGATTGGGTTTCTGCTGAAAAAGGCGGGGATTATCGGCGTCAACCGAGGAAAGTCTGACATGGCGGCGGCAAAGGAGTGCCTTCGGGTGCTGAAAAAGGGGGAAAAGCTGCTGATGTTCCCCGAGGGCACCCGGGTGAAGGAGGGTAAGGTGTCCGAGGCCCAGACCGGCGCGGCCATGTTCGCCACACGGACAGGCGCGCCGCTGGTTCCGGTGTACATCCAGCCGAAAAAACGCCGTTTCCGCAAAACTACGGTGGTGTTCGGCCAGCCGTATTACCCGGCATTTGAAGGGCGCAAGCCCTCTGCCGACGACTACCAGCGCATCGCCGACGACCTGCTGGTCCGCGTCCGGGCGCTGGGGGAGCAGGCGGAATGATTGTAAAGGTTGCCAAGAGCGCCGGGTTCTGCTATGGGGTGCGCCGGGCGGTGGAGCTGGCGGAGAAGGCCGCCGCCCGGGGACCGGTGTACCTGCTGGGCCATATCACTCATAACGACCACGTGATCCGGCGGCTGGAGGATATGGGGGCGGCCACCGTCTCCTCGCCGGAGGAGGTTCCTTTGGGGGAGACGGTGCTGATCCGCGCCCACGGGGAGCCGGACAGTACGTTCCGGGCGCTGGAGGCGCGGGGCTGCCGGGTGCTGGACGCCACTTGCCCCAACGTTACCCGCATACACGAGATTGTCCGGGAGGCGGAGGCGCGGGGGCGGATCCCCGTCATCGTGGGAGAGGCCGACCACCCGGAAATTTTGGGGATTTTAGGATGCACCGCCCGGGGAAGGGTGGTGTCCGGCTGGGATGAGCTGGAACAAATCATGAAAAAAGAGCCGGAATTTTCCGGCTTGTCCCTGACATTTGTGTCCCAAACCACGGCGATTTTGTCAAAGTGGGAAAAAATCGTGGAAAACACAAAAAAAGTGTGTACAAACGCGGAATTTTTTGATACAATATGTAATGCTACGTCCAGGCGGCAATCAGAGGCCTTGGAATTGGCCGGTCAATGCGACGCCATGATCGTCATCGGCGATCAGAAAAGCTCCAACACCAGGAAGCTCACCCAGCTGTGCGCCAGCCGCTGCCCTGTTGTGGTGCAGGTGGAGCAGGGAAGGGGTGTGGACCGGGAACAGTTCGGCCGGATCGGTACGCTTGGGATCACTGCCGGCGCATCCACGCCGGAGTGGATAATAAAGGAGGTCAGCAACAAAATGAGCGATGAAATTATGGAGATTGAACAGTCCTTCGCGGAGATGCTGGAGGAGTCGTTCAAAATTTTGAATACGGGGGATCGGGTCACTGGAACAGTCGCGGCCATCACGCCCACTGAGGTGCAGGTGGAGCTGGGCGTCAAGTACCCCGGCACCATTCCCCTGTCCGAGCTGAGCGACGACCCCGACGTAAAGGTGGAGGAACTGGCCAAGGTGGGCGAGGAGATTGAGGCCATCGTTATGCTGGTCAGCGACCGGGACTGCGTGGTCAAGCTGTCCAAAAAGCGCCTGGACGCCGATAAGAACTGGGAAACCGTGGAGAACGCCGTGGAGAATAAGGACGTTCTGGAGGGCGTGATTACCGAGGAAAACAAGGGCGGCCTGGTGGCCAGCGTCAAGGGCATCCGCGTGTTTATCCCTGCCTCCCAGTCCGGCAAGCCCCGCGGCGCCGACCTGTCCGAGATGGTCAAGACCCGTGTACAGCTGCGCATCACTGAGGTGAACCGCGCCCGCCGCCGCGTGGTGGGTTCCATCCGCGCCGTGGCCGCCGAGGCCCGTGCCGCCGCCGCCGCTGCCATTTGGGATAACATCGAGGTGGGCAAGCGCTACAGCGGCACCGTCAAGAGCCTCACCTCCTATGGCGCGTTTGTGGACATCGGCGGCGTGGACGGCATGGTTCACATCTCCGAACTGTCCTGGTCCCGCATCAAGACCCCCTCCGAGGTGGTCAGTGTGGGCGACCCCATTGAGGTGTATGTCATCTCCTTCGACCCGGATAAGAAGAAGATCTCTCTGGGCGTGAAGGATCACAGTCAGGAACCCTGGACTGTGTTTACCGACAAGTATGCTGTGGGCGATGTGGCCAGCGTGCGTATTGTCAAGCTGATGACCTTCGGCGCTTTTGCCGAGATTGTCCCCGGTGTGGACGGGTTGATCCATATCTCCCAGCTGGCCGACCATCGGGTGGAGAAGCCCGAGGATGTGGTGCGCGAGGGCGACACTGTGGATGCCAAAATTACCGCCATTGATGAGGAGCACAAGAAGGTGTCTCTGTCTATCCGTGCTCTGCTGGAGTCCGGTTCTGTGGATGAGGACGAGGAAGCGGACGAGGCCCCGGCGGAGGAGTAAGCTCCCATTTTAGAATTGGAAAAGGCTGCCGCAGCTGCGGCAGCCTTTTTCGGTAGAGGTGAAAAATTGTGAAGCCTGACGTTGTAATTGTTTCCTGCCCAGATTATACTGAGGCAGAGGCCATGCCGGCACTGGAGCGGGTGATGAAGCCGCTGGGCGGGCTGGATTGGGTGCGCCCGGGGACGAAAATTGCCATCAAGGTGAACCTGGTGACCTTTGCCAAGCCGGAAAAGGCGGCCACCACCCACCCCGGACTTCTCTGCGCTCTGGTGAAGCTGCTGAGGGCGCAGGGGGCGGACGTGGTGGTGGGGGACAGCCCCGGAGGGCTGTATAACGCCGCCTACGTGAACCGGGTGTACGCCGCCACCGGCATGAGGGCGGCAGAGCAGGCGGGCGGGAGGCTCAACCAGGATTTCGGGGAGCGGGAGGCACATTTCCCAGAGGGAAAGGTATGCCGCCAGTTCAAGTATACCGCATGGCTGGGTGATGCGGACGCGATCATCAACCTGTGCAAGCTCAAGACCCACGGGATGATGGCCATGACCTGCGGGGCGAAAAACATGTTTGGGGCCATTCCCGGCACCATGAAGCCGGAATGCCACTTTCGGTATCCTGATCCCCGGGATTTTGCCCGGATGATTGTGGATTTGGACGAGTATTTCAAGCCCCGCCTCACCATTGTGGACGCAGTGGAGTGCATGGAGGGGAACGGGCCCACCGGCGGCACGCCCCGGCATATGGGGGCGCTGCTGGCGGCGGGGAGCCCCCACAAGGCGGACCTGGTGTGCGCCGGGCTCATCGGCTTGAAGCGGGAGGAGGTGCCCACCCTGGAGGCAGCGCTGGAACGGGGGCTCATCCCCGCTTCGGAGTCGGAGCTGACGGTGGAAGGCGACCCCGCCGCCTTTGCTATCCCGGACTTTCAGCGCATCACCACCGGCAACAGCCACCTGTTCCAGGGAGACGGCAAGAGCCTGTTCGGCCGGTTGAAGGGGTCTGTGATGAACTGGGCGCTGTCCCAGCGGCCTGTGGTGAAAAAGGCGGAGTGCGTGGGGTGCGGCGAGTGCAGGGATGTATGCCCGGCCAAGGCCATTACCATGGTGGACAAAAAACCCCGCATCGACCGCAAGGCGTGTATCCGCTGCTTCTGCTGTCAGGAATTCTGCCCAAAGAGCGCCATGAAGGTGCACCGCACCGTTATTGCCAAGCTGCTGGATCATTAAACAGAACCGGGCGGCCAAACAGCCGCCCGGTTCTGTTTATGCCGCCAGGGTGAACAGGGAATAGAAGAAGCCCTTCTGATCCATGAGCTGGTCAAAACTGCCGCGCTCCTGAATCTTGCCGCTTCGCATCACGATAATCTCGTCGTACTGGGCCATAAGCGCCTCGTCCAGCCGGTGGGTGACCACCACCCGGGTGAGGCCGTCCAGGTGGAGGATGGCGTCGGTGACGGCGAAGGAGGTCTGGTTGTCCAGGGAGGCGGTGGCCTCGTCCAGCAGCAGCACCGGCGCGCCCCGGAGCAGGCAGCGGGCGATGGACACCCGCTGGCGCTCGCCGCCGGACAGGCCCACGCCGTTCTCGCCGCATCGGTAGTCCTCGCCCCGCTGGGAGAGAAGCTCTGACAGGCCGGAACGCTTGACAGCTTCGTCTACCTGCCCGTCGGGGAACTCCCGGAACATGGTGATATTGCGGCGGATGGTGTCGTCGAATAGGAATACGCTCTGGCCGATGAGGCTCATCAGGTCATACAGGCTGTCGGTGTCTATCTCCCGCAGTTCCCGGCCGTCGATGGAGATGGAGCCGTCATAACCGTCGTAAGCGCCCATGAGCAGGTTGAGCAGGGTGGACTTGCCCGACCCGGAGCCGCCCACGATGGCATACTTTTTGCCCGGCTCCAGCCGGAGGGAGATGTCCTGAAGCACCGGCTTGTCCGGCTCATAGCCAAAGGTCACGTGGTCTAGGGAGATGGCCTCATTGAGCACCGGGAGGATGGCCTCGCCGGAGCGCCCGGCGTTCTCCTCGGTGACCTGGGCCAGCTTTTCGATGAGGGCCTGGGCGGCCTTGCGGCTGGCCAGGTACTGGGGAATGATGTTGATGGGCATGATGACAAAGTTACACAGGTTGACAAAGATGAGAACCGTGCCTGCGGTGATGTCCCCCCGGATGGCCAGGAACGCCCCCAGGAAAAAGATGCCGAACTGGAGGGCCTCGGAACACAGGCTCTGGCTCACCGCCGTGAGCAGACATTCCCACCAGTAGCGGCGGCGCTTGCCCTCCTCCACGTCGCGGTTAGCGGCGTCAAACATCCGCTGGGCCTCCCCCTCGGCCTTGAAGCTCTTGATGACGGAAAAGCCGGACAGCAGGTCCTTGAGCTGGGCCACGAAGCCCTCGTTCTTGTCGCTTACCGCCTTTTCCCGCACCGCCAGTTCCTTGCCCAGGAGCAGGGAGGCCGCCAGGGGGAAGAGGGCGAGCACGATGGTGGCGACAGCCAGGACCGGGCTGTACCAAAACATCATGCCCAGGGCGCCGAAGAAGAGCAGAATGTAGTAGACCAGCAGAAAAGTACGTTTGAGGTAGTTTTCCTCCACGGAACTCACGTCATTGGTGAGCACGGAGATGTAGCGGCCAGTGTTTTCCCGGGAAAAGGCGCTGATGCTCTTCTCCGACAGGTTGCGGAAGGCCAATGACTTGTACTGGGCCAGGGCCCGGTGGACGAAAGTGGATTTGGTGCGGTACATGGCCAGGTCAATCACAAACACGGCGGCGAGAAATACGATGGCGAATACCAGCGTCCGCCACAACCACTCCAGATCCCTGGCGGCCACCACGTCGATGACCTCGCCCAGCAGCCAGGAGCCGATGAGGTTTTGCGGGAAGGACAGGATGATCAGGAGCAGGGCCAGCACAAAGCGCAGGCGGTTCCCTTGGTAAAAGGATTGGTAATACTGCCGGGCGGCGGGACTCTTTTTGGGCTTCAGGTTCATTTCGATTCTCCTTTGTGTGGGTTCCGGTTTATGTTGGGCAGGCCCTCCGCAGTCAGGCGGCCATAGATGGCGGCGTCGGGGCTGCGGGGCAGCTCCGGCTCGTCGTGGTCATCCCAGAGCAGGTAGAAGGCATCGCTTTTTTCCAGCAGGCACCGGGTGAAGAGCAGGAAGGGGGTGAAGGCCCAGTTCTCGTGGACGATATAGGCGCTGACGGAGCCGCTTTCCATCTCCAGATCCAGCTTTTTCACCAGTTTCAGCTCGGCCATACCGGCCAGCAGCTCCGCCGTCTGCTCCGGGGGTTGGTCCAGCTGCTTGGCCAGTACCTCCGGCACATAGTAGCGGGCGGCGAGATCGTCGTGAAGCCGCTCCATCAGCTCCAGACAGCCCGGCCGGGCCAGAAGGGCGAAGAGGCGGCGGCAGAGGCCGCGGTCGGCGAAATAGGCGGCGTAGCCTGCCTCCGGCCTGGGCCAGATGGACATGAAGGACAGCTCCTCCGATCCCACGCCAAAGAGAAGGCCCTCCTTGATATCCACCGCCACCCGCAGCAGAACATCTTCGCCGCCAACCCTGACGGTGCAGCCCTCGGAATACTTCAGCTCCGGCATAGTGACGGTATCCATACAGTGGTTCATGATGGCGCGGGAGGACGACCATGCCAGACGGCACAATTCACTAATGCGCTGTCCCTCGGGGAGAGATATAAGCCACCGAATCAGCGTGCCTTCCATGTCCTCCACCGCCCCGCCTTCCCGGCCAAAAAGGGCGTCGATGGTCACGCCCAGCCGGTCGGCCAGGGCGGGGAGGAGCTCCACGTCTGGCGCGCCGCCCTTTTCCCATTTGCTCACCGCCTGGGCGGACACACCCAGCGGCTGGCCCAGCTGCTCCTGGGTGAGGCCCCGTTCCCGGCGCAGTTCAGCGATGCGTTCGCTCAGTATATTGGCCATAAGACCACCTCAATTCGCTTGATGGTTGTATCATAGCAAAAACAATGGTTGAATGCAATGGCGGTAATTTTGTCAAAAATCAATCATTATTTGAAAACGGGCAAAAAAACTCCGGCAGGCTGGAAACACAACCTGCCGGGAATTTTCAGCGCATCTCAGCCCAAACAAAGAATTTGAGCAGCCGGGTCACAAAGAAGGGCGCGTTGGGGCAGGCTTCGGTGATGGCCTTATGGGCCTCGGCCCAAGCCTCATCCGAAAGCCCCTCCAGGGGCACGAGGATGGTTTTTGCGCCGTCCGCCACCTGCCCGATGGCCAGGGGCGCGGACACCACGCCGCCCACCGCCACCCGGGAGGCCGCAACTATGCCTCCGGCAGCATAGACGCCGCAGGCCACGCCCCCCACCGCCAGCCAGCCCAGAGCAACGCCGCCCCAGGCCAGCAGGCCCAGCGCCACTCCGCCGATGGACACCGCGCCCAGGGACACCGCACCCAGGGCCAGCAGCAGTCCGAAGCTCACCCCGCCCAGGGAGAACAGCCCTGCGGCCACGCCCCCCAGGGACACAAACCCCGTGGCGATGTTTCCGATGGCGATAATTCCCCGGGCCCAGTGATCCCTGCGCCCGATATTCACGTGGATCAGGGGCAGGCCGAACAGGGTACGCTCGCTCTTATACTCGTAATGCCAGCCCTCGTGATAGTAGTGGTGGACGATGGTTGAGGCGGGCTGGGACGGGGGAGCAGGTTCGCACTCCGGCGGGGGAGGGCAGTAAGCCGCGTCCCGGCCCGTCACCAGGTAGTCCAGGGAGACGTGAAAATAGTTGGACAGGGCGGTCAGGTTGTCCATATCCGGGCGGGATGTGCCCGCCTCCCACTTCTGCACCGCCTGCCGGGTGAGCCCCAGGAGATTGGCAAGCTCCTCCTGGGACAGGCCCGCCTGACGGCGCAGGTCAAATAAACGGTCGCGAAAATCCATGTAGTGATACCTCCGAAAAAAGACTGTCCGGCGCCTGTTGGACAGGGGTATCATAGCAAAAAGCGGCGGAGATGGCAACCAAAAATAGTGTATAATCTGACAACCGCCCGTTGCGTCGGGCAAATTTGCGGGGAAATAGGAGAGAGGCTTGCTTTTCCGGCCCGCGCATAGTACAATAACATTATATTATAATGTATGAGGTGATTCCAATGGACAACAAGACCATTCTGGCCGCCGTAGACCACACTCTGCTTACCCAGACCGCTACCTGGGAGGAGATCAAACAAGTCTGCGACGACGGGGCCGCCTATGGCTGCGCCAGCGTGTGCATCCCGGCCGGCTATGTGAAGCGGGCGGCGGACTACCTGGGGGACAGGCTCCCGGTGTGCACCGTCATCGGCTTCCCCAACGGCTACTCCACCACCGCCGTCAAGGTGTTTGAAGCCCAGGACGCCATTGCCAACGGGGCCCGCGAGATCGACATGGTCATCAATATCGGCTGGGCCAAGGACGGCCGGTGGGACGACCTTCTGGCCGAGATCCGCGCGGTCAAGGAGGCGTGCGGGGAGCTGGTGCTCAAGGTCATCATTGAGACCTGCCTGCTTACCCGGGAGGAGAAGGTGAAGCTGTGCCAGATCGTGTCGGAGAGCGGAGCGGACTACATCAAGACCTCCACCGGGTTCTCCTCTGCCGGGGCGACACGGGAGGATGTGGCGCTGTTCAAGGCCAACGTGGCCCCACACGTAAAAATCAAGGCCGCAGGGGGCATCTCCAGCCTCCAGGACGCGGTGGACTTTTTGGAGCTGGGGGCGGACCGGCTGGGTACCAGCCGCATCGTCAAGCTGGTGAAAGGGCAGCAGGCGCAGGGATATTGAGCGGTGTAATTTGTCTGATTTTGTGAAAAGTTCGTGTACATCGCAAATAAACCTTGTATTTTGCCCACAGACGCGATATAATGGGCACGTCCGCTGGGACGGCGCGCAGATGCTGTGTTCGTGCCCTCGGATATGGAGCGCAGACGGCCCCGCCGTCTGGAACAGATGAAAAGAAAGGATGAAATTCGCGATGAAAAAGCTCTTTGCGATGCTGCTGGTTCTGGTCATGGTGTTCAGCCTGGCCGCCTGCAGCGCCAACAATGATCCCGACCCCACCCAGGGCGCCAGCGAACCTCCCGCCAGCCAGGCCGGCACGGAGCAGAGCGCCGAGCCTTCCCAGGCCCCCACTGAGGAGCCCCCCGCCCCCGCCGCTGACAATCCCGACGACATCGCCGACACGATGACCTCCTCCGACAACAAGTATCAGGTGGCCTTCATCACCGATGTAGGCCAGTTGAAGGACAAGTCCTTCAACCAAGGCACCTTCGACGGCGTGAAGCTGTACGCCGCCGCCAACGGCAAGAGCTATAAGTACTACCAGCCCGCCAACGGCGACGCCGCCACCGACGATGACCGTTACGACGCCATGAAGGCCGCTGTGACTGGTGGCGCCGAGGTGGTGGTGTGCGCCGGCTTCATGCAGGAGGCTGCCCTGAAGAAGGCCGCCGCCGAGTTCCCCGACGTGCCCTTCATCTTCATCGACGGTTACCCCATTGGTCTGGACAACGTGGCCGGCATCTCCTTCCAGGAGGAGCAGAGCGGCTATCTGGCCGGTTACGCCGTGGTCAAGGAAGGCTTTGAGAAGCTGGGCTTCACCGGCGGCGGCGGCGGCACCAACCCCGCCTGCTGCCGCTTCGGCTACGGCTTTGTGCAGGGCGCCAACGACGCCGCCAAGGAGCTGGGCAAGACCGTGGAGATGAACTACTCCTGGCAGTACGGCGCCGCTTTCCAGGCGTCCCCCGAGCTGCAGACCATGATGAACGGCTGGTACTCCAACGGCACTGAGATCGTCTTTGCCTGCGGCGGTTCCATGTTCAACTCCGTGGCCGCTGCCGCCGCCGCCAACGACGGCCTGGTGGTGGGCGTGGACGTGGACCAGTCCTCCCAGTCCGAGACCGTGGTGACCTCCGCCATGAAGGGCCTGTCCAGCGCCGTGCAGTGGGCCGTGGCCAAGGTGTATGACGGCTCCTTCTCCGACATCGGCGGCAACGGTACCTCCCTGGGCGCCAAGGACGACGCCGTGGGTCTGCCCACCGCGACCTGGAGCCTGGAGAACTACACCGTCGCGGAGTACGAGGCCCAGCTGGCCGATATGGCTTCCGGCAAGCTGGTGGTGGACAGCATGGTCACCGAAGAGGACTTCGCCAAGCTGACCGCTACTGAGTGGAGCAACGTGGCCCTGAACTACATCGACTGATTTTGATTTGAGACCCTGTGCGGGCGGGACGCGTTGCGTCCCGCCCGTTTTTTCTGCCGGAATGGAATAAAATTGCTTGTGTTTTTGTCGAGTATCAGGTATAATCGACATAATGGGGGTTTCCGTAGGGACCCGGTATCGACATTTTAGACAGGAAGCGGGATGAGGACGATGGAATCTGAGAACATCATTGAGATGCTCCACATCACCAAGGAATTTCCCGGTATCATCGCCAACGATGATATCACCCTCCAGCTCCGCCGGGGGGAAATCCACGCCCTCCTGGGGGAGAACGGGGCGGGGAAGTCCACGCTGATGAGCGTCCTTTTCGGCCTTTACCAGCCGGAAAAGGGGATCATCAAAAAGAACGGCCAGGAGGTCAAAATCCATGACCCAAACGACGCCACCGCCCTGGGCATCGGCATGGTTCACCAGCACTTCAAGCTCATTGAGGTGTTTACCGTGCTGGACAATATCATCCTGGGTGCGGAGACCACAAAAATGGGGTTCCTTCAGAAGAAAGAGGCCCGCGCGAAGGTGGAGGCCCTGTCCGAGCGGTATGGCCTGAAGGTGGATTTGGACGCCAAGGTGGAGGATATCACCGTGGGGATGCAGCAGCGGGTAGAGATCCTCAAAATGCTTTACCGGGACAATGAAATCTTGATTTTCGATGAGCCTACCGCTGTGCTTACCCCCCAGGAGATTGACGAGCTGATGACCACCATGAAGGAATTTGCCAAGGAGGGCAAGTCCATCCTGTTTATCTCCCACAAGCTCAACGAGATTATGGCGGTGTCCGACCGGGTGACGGTACTGCGCAAGGGCAAGTATATCGGCACCGTGGATGCCAAGGATACAGATAAGCAGTCGTTGTCCAACATGATGGTGGGCCGCCCGGTACAGCTGGAGGTGACCAAGGCACCGGCCCGGCCGGGGGAGGCGGTGCTGGATGTGCGCGAGCTGTGCGTTCCCTCCCGCAGCCATAAGAAAAACGCTGTGAACCATGTTTCTTTTCAGGCCAGGGCGGGGGAGATTCTGTGTATCGCGGGGATCGACGGCAACGGCCAGACCGAACTGGTCCATGGCCTGACGGGACTGGAGAAGAGCTCCGGCGGCACGGTTACCCTTTGCGGGGAGGATATTTCCCACGCCTCCATCAAGCACCGGGGGGCCAACATGAGCCACATCCCCGAGGACCGGCACAAGCATGGCCTGGTGCTGGACTTCACCCTGGAGCAGAATCTGGTGCTCCAGCGGTTCAATGAGAAGCGGTTTCAGACCCACGGCTTTATCAACCAGGGGGCAGTGCGGGAGTACGCCGGGCAGCTGATTGAGCAGTACGATGTGCGGTCCGGCCAGGGGCCGGTGACCATGGCCCGCTCCATGTCCGGCGGCAACCAGCAGAAGGCCATTATCGCCCGGGAGGTGGACCGGGAGAAGCCTCTCATCGTAGCTGTCCAGCCTACCCGCGGCCTGGATGTGGGCGCCATTGAGTATATCCACGGCCAGTTGGTGGCGGAGCGGGACAGGGGCCGCGCCGTGCTGTTGGTCAGTCTGGAGCTGGACGAGGTGATGAGCCTGTCCGACCGCATCCTGGTGATGTACGAAGGGGAGATCGTGGGGGAACTGGATCCCAAGCAGACCACCGTGCAGGAGCTGGGCCTTTATATGGCCGGGGCAAAGCGGATGGACAGGAGCGGGAAGGAGGAGAAGGGCGCGTGAGTGTGAAATATCCGAATCTCGTCCAAATCTATACTGGTGAGGGGGATGAGGGCGCATGAAGAACCAGGGTAGAACTCTGCTGCAAAAGGATGGGACAAAGACTGTGCTGGCATCCCTGCTTTCCATTGTCATCGGTCTGGCGGTGGGCAGCATTCTGGTGCTGGTGGTGGGCCTGTTCAGCGACAACCTGGGCATGGCAAGCGCCTGGGAAGGCATCCGGCTTATCTTTTTCGGCATCCTCAGCACCGGACGGAACACGTCGGGCAGCCTCACCTGGGGCTTCAACCCCCAAAGCATCGGCAACATGCTCTTCCGTGCAACCCCGTTGATCCTCACCGGACTGTCCGTGTCGGTGGCGTTCAAGACGGGCTTGTTCAACATCGGTGCGCCGGGGCAGTATCTGATGGGGACCATGGTTACCCTGGCCATCGCCCTGGGTATTCCTGTCTCCGCGCTGCCCAGCCCGGTTATCTGGCTGCTGGCCTTTTTGGGCGGCATGCTGGCCGGGGCGCTGTGGGGCTGCATCCCCGGCCTTGTAAAGGCCCTGCTCAACATCAACGAAGTGTTGGCCTGTATTATGACAAACTGGATTGCAGCCAATCTGGTGACCTGGTTCTTTGACGCGAATAAAATGTTCCAGAACACGGTGGAGAATACCAAGAGCAGCTATGTCTATAAGACCGCCTATGGCCGGACCATGGTGGATGGGGCCTGGACCTATGTGGACGGCAGCGGCGTACAGACCGCCAAGCTGGGTCTGGATAAAATTTTCCCCGGTTCCCAGGTCAATGCCGGCATCCTCATTGCCATTTTGATTGCCGTCGGGGTTTACATCCTCATGACCAAGACCACCCTGGGCTATCAGCTCAAGGCCTGCGGTTCCAACCGACATGCCGCCCGGTATGCCGGAATCAACGACAAGCGTAACATTGTGCTGTCCATGGCAATCGCCGGGGCACTGTCCGGGGCGGGTGCTTCGCTGTATTATTTGGCGGGCAATACGGAGTTTTTCTGGCAGACGTATCAATCCCTGCCCGCCGCCGGATTCAACGGCATCCCTGTGGCCCTGCTGGCGGCCAATAACCCCATCGGCGTGATCTTTACCGGCTGCTTCATGTCCATGCTGAATATTGTGGGGTTGCAGTTGACCAACCTGACCGCCTATAACGAGTATATTACCGATGTCATCATTTCTGTCATCGTCTACCTCAGCGCCTTCTCCCTGCTCATTAAAATGCTGCTGAGCAGCCGCAAAAAGGGCAAGCCGGCGCAGGCCGCGCCGGATAGCCCAGCGGAGGTCAAGGCCGTTGAGGAAGCCTCCGCAGAGAAAGGAGGGGAGCGGGCATGACATTTCTGATCCAACAGACGCTGCTTTACGCTGTCCCCTTGATGATCGTGGCGCTGGCCGGCGTGTTCGCCGAACGCAGCGGCATCATCAATCTGGCGCTGGAGGGCATTATGATCTTTGGTGCCTTCATTGGAGTCCTCTTTGTAAACATGATGCAGGGGTTTGCCCTGTTCCACGACGCCTTCGCCGCAAAAAGCTGGCTGACCCTCCAGGGGCTGGAGCTGCTGGCCATGCTGGCCGCAGGAGTGATGGGCGCGGTGTTCTCCCTCCTTTTGTCCTTTGCTTCGGTGAACCTGAAGGCGGACCAAACCATCGGCGGCACCGCGCTGAACCTGATGGCCCCGGCCCTGGTGCTATTCCTGATCCGCATCATTGCCAATCAGAATACCTTGGGCATGGCCGAGGGTGATGCCGCCAGTTGGTTTATGATTAAAAAGAGTACCTTCGGCATTGACCGCAAGACCGATCTAGGCTTCTTGGGGGAGACCTTTATCAACAAGGTGTATTTAGCGACCTATGTGTGTATTCTGCTGTTTGTTGTGCTGTCTGTTCTGCTCTACAAGACCAAGTTTGGCCTGCGGCTGCGCTCCTGTGGTGAGAATCCCCAGGCGGCCGATTCCCTGGGTATCAATGTCTACAAAATGCGCTATGCGGGCACGACCATCTCCGGCGCGCTGGCGGGTATGGGCGGCTTCGTCTACGCCCTGACTACCGCCAACTGCGCCTCCACCGGCGATGTGGCGGGCTTCGGCTTCCTGGCCCTGGCCGTCATGATCTTCGGCAACTGGAAGCCGCTGAATATCGCGGGGGCGGCGTTGCTGTTCGGCCTGTTCAAATGCATTGCCGCTTCCTACGCATCCATCGACATCAACGGTGACGGCGTGTGTATGCTGGCCAGCGCGCCCATCAGCAGCCATGTCTACCGCATGCTGCCCTACATTATCACTCTGGTGGTGCTGGCATTTACCTCTAAGAAGTCCCGCGCACCCAAGGCGGAGGGTATTCCCTACGACAAAGGCCAGCGCTGATCCACTCCAAGCTCAAAATAAAAGCGGCCCGCCGGATAAATTTCGGCGGCCGCTTTTGAGACAGCGGGGGTTCAGCGCTTGGCACGGAACTTAAAAGCGTCCTTATAGCGGAGCAGTTCCTCCTTGGCCAGCGCGGCGGCGGCCAGAATGTCCTCATGGCTGACAGAGTACTTCTGGCTTACCTTGAGAGAACTGTAGACATGGCGGAAGCGGCGGCTGTACTTCTCCAGTTGAGCGACTTGGTCACTGTAGCGCTGGCGCAGGGCGGCGGCGCCATCCTCCAGCCGGTCGCTGAGTTCGGCCTTGCCCAGAGCGGCTTGGAGCTGGAGTTCCTGCCCCAGCTGGGTGACGCCAACCACCAATTTGGATACCAGGGCCAGGTGCCGGATGGTGAGCACAGCGTCCACAGACAGCAGGGCCAGAAATGCGCCGCACAGCATGAACTCCAGCCATACAGGGAGGCCTTCCACCAACGTCTGGATGGGTGGATGGATGAAAAAGATTACGATATAGGACAGTATGCCCCAGGTCAGGGCCACCCACAGGCACACCCGGCCCTTCAGGTTAAAACGGAATTGGGAATAGTCCCAATATTTTACGTGGGTGGTGATTTCCAGCACCCAGCCCACCAGATACTCCCAGGAGGTCATGACGACCACGGCCACCGCATAGAAGAGCACCAGATTTTGCTTCAGGGGGGTAAAAAACAGCACCATCAATACTACGCCGCCGCCATAGATGGGACAGATAGGGCCATAGAGGAACCCACGGGCCACCAGGCGGTGCTCCACGATAGAGCAGTAGCAGGTTTCCATTACCCAGCCCAAAAAGGAGTATAGGATGAAGTAAAGGAATAGGTTGGAAAGTGGAAAGCCCATGAAATTCATTGGGGAGCCCCCCCTTCATTGTCTGTAAGCAGTACCCCCAGCAGCCCGTTATAAACCCGGTCCGGATGGGTTAGAAAGTGGTCGGCGATGCGCTGGGCATCTTCTTTGGTGGGGGAAAGCAGCGAGAGGGAGAACAGACTGCCCTGATCGTCGTCCATAGACAAACATACGGCAAAGCCCAGGGGGGCTTCCTCCACCCGGGCGCGAACCTGGGCTTTGCGCTTGAGGGCCTGATTTAGCGGGGCCAGCCGCCGGTCACACCGCTGGCGGATGACGGAGGAGAGGCTGCTCTCCCCGGCGGCGCAGGCGCGGCGGCCTTTTTCGGTGATGAAATAGATATCCCCTTGCCGGTCCAAATGTCCGCTGTCCGCCAGTTCCGCCGCCGCCTCAGCAAACTGGAAGTAGTCCATTCCGCTGTCGCACATGGACAGGTCGGTGAGTGTGGCAAAGTCAATAGGGGCGGCCACGCGGTCCATGATGTAGAGGACCAGCAGTTTGATATCCAGTTTATCATGGATGAAACCAAATCTGGCCATAGGGAGCCCTCCTTTTTCCATCCGAATACCTGCCCATTATATCGGATTATGAGTTGGATGGCAAGGGGGGATTTGATGGCTCAGGTCCGGGTGACCAAGGCTTGGTAAAGCTGGACCATATAGGCCCAGGTAGAACGGTCCAGGGTGCCCGTGACCGGCAGGCCGGCCAGCCGCTGTACCTCCTGGAGGTTTTTGAATGTCTCACCATCGTTACAGCAGTTCATCTGACAGGGGCTAAAGTTGCTCATCACCTTGTTGAGGGAGCCGAACATGGCCTGGACGATGCGCAGTACCTCACACTCCTGGCCCTCTACGGCAGTGTAGGTGCCGCAGGGCAACACATTGAGGGCAGGGGGGAAACCGTACATCAGCTCCACATGGACGTAGGCGTCCCTGATGGCGTTCCAGGTGGTCAGATCTACCACGCCGGTTACGGGGAGGTTATTCTCCCGCTGAAACACCATGACGGCCTCCAAGGTGCGCTCACCAAAAATGCCGTCCACCGCCAGCCGGGTGAGCACGTCGTTGTGAATGGCCAGCTGATTGAGCATGTACTGGAGGGAGCGGATGGGTTGGCTGCTTTGCCCGGCGTCAATGGGTTTGGGCGGGGTAATAGTTCCAAAAGCGTTGGTATTCATAGCAGTTTTCCTTCCTTTCAGGTGTCCGCGCTTCCATAGCTGAGGTCGTAACCCGGGAACTGACCCGACATAACCTTCTGTTCAATCTGCTGCGGAGTGGTGGGCAGTCCGGCCCCAGCCAGGGCGGTGCGGGCAATGCCAAGGTATTCGTCATAGATGCCCTGCCAGGTGGCCTGATCCACCACGCCGGTGACAGGTAGTCCCAGCCGGCTTTGGACGGCATTGACGGCCTGGGTGGTCTGGGGCCCGAAGATGCCGTCAATGGCCAGCACGGGTACGGCGGGGGAGAACTGGCCGATGATGGAGATGAAATACTGCAAAGCGGATACGGCCACGCCGGTGCTCCCCTCCTGAAGGGTGACGCCTGGGGCGGGGCCCTGGATCTGGGTAAAGGGCTGGCCCTCACTGACCAGCTCCGACAGCTTCCGTACTGCCCCGTGAAGGGACACCAGCTTATACCAGGTGCCCTGGCCCACGATGCCGTCGGGAGTAAGGTTGAAGATGCGCTGGAATGCCTTGACCGACTCCTCGGTCCGGCTGCCGAAGATACCGTCCGCCGGGTTGATCCGGGGGATGGCGGGGTAGTTGCGGGAGATGCGGTTCAGCATTGCCTGGAGTACGGTGACATAGCTGCCGGAGGAGCCCTTTTGAAGGGGGTAACCGGGGTAGGAGTACTCAATATTTCGGATGGGAGCGTTGGACACCAGCTCAATGTTATCGCCGTAGTAATGGCGCAGGATGTCCATAGTCCCCATGCCCTGCCGGGCCAGCGCCTCGCTGCCCCACTGGGAAAGGCCGTCGCAGGTGACGGTGGTTCCATTGCAGAACTTAGCGGCCAAAGGCTCCACAAAGCCCTTCCGGCGAATGTAGGTGGTGAACAATTCATCCACCAGATTGTCTACATTTTCAAAGGTGCTGCGGCCCTTGATAAACTTTTGGTCGTTCATGGTGGAGCCGGTAATATCGAAGTCATAGCCCCGGCTGGGGTAGTATTCCGTGTATACCCGGTTAAGGGCAAAGGAAGTTTGGGCCAGGATGTTGGCACGGAGGGCGGCCTCTGGCCAGGTGGGGTATATCTCACTGGAGGCCACGTTTTTGATGTAGTCGGGGAAAGACACCGTCACATTTTCCGCCCATTGGCTGGCTGGGCCTGTGTGAACGGTGATGGCCTGAGGTATGTAGGGTGTGACTGAGATAGGCATAGGAACCTCCTTACTTTGTGTGCGCGGCATGTCACAGCGGCTGAGGCGTGACAACAACCGGGGCTGCGGTGATATCGTCTCCGGCGGGCTGGGGCAGGGGAACCAGGGGGACGTTCTGTACCGTCTCCACTCCGGGAAACACTTGGAGCTTCTCGAAGGTAGCCAGGTAGTACTCAGGGTGTTCCACCACCAGGGAGTAGTCGGAGAAGGGCGCGGCCTGTCCGGGAGCTTCGCTCAGGATCTTGTCGGGGGCCTCCAGTTGAAATGGCTGGGTGCCGCCGCTCTCGTCGGTGGTTTGGATGGAAAACACCTTGCGTCGGCCGTCCTCACTGGGGCTGGAGATGATGACGGTGGCGCCGGATACAGGCAGCTGAGCCTGTGATGTAAAGACGCGCACAACAAGGGAACCGGTTTGGGGCATGGACTACTCCTCCTTATTCAGAATGTAATCTATGATATGCGGCGGCTGAAAAGTTGTGAATCGGGCGCCAAGCAGTTTGACAAGCAGAGGGATTTGCGGTAGAATAAAAAAAACTTTGAGCGAGGAACGGGTTATAAATGAAAAAGGATAAGATATCTTCCGCGGTGATCCGGCGGTTGCCGCGGTATTACCGGCATCTGGATGACTTATACCGCTGTGGGACGGTGCGGATTTCCTCCAGCTCCCTGGCAAAATCCATGGGTCTGACCGCTTCCCAGATTCGCCAGGATCTGTCCTGCTTCGGCGGCTTCGGCCAGCAGGGATACGGCTATAACGTAGAGCGACTGCGCTGCGAGGTGGCGGATATTCTGGGCATGAACCGAAACCATACGGTGGCCATCCTGGGGGCGGGCAACCTGGGGCGGGCGCTGATGGAGAATTTTCCCTTTGCAGACAATGGTTTCTGTCTGGAAGCGGCCTTTGACGTGGACCCGGAGTTGGTGGGGAAGCGGCTGAGCGGGACTCCGGTATACCATGTGGATGGGCTGGAGGACTATTTGAGGGAACATCAGGTGAGCGTATGCGTGCTCACCGTCCCGGCAGGGGTAGCGGAGGCTATGGCCCGGCGAGTGGCGGCCTGCGGTGTGTCGGGAATCTGGAACTTCACCAACGTGGAGCTGCCCCAAAAGGATATGCCTAACGCATGGGTAGAGGACGTGCATTTTGCGGACAGCCTGCTCACCTTAAGCTACATGATTTCTGAGGAGGCGCCATGAAAAAGAGAATTCTGGCCGGGGTGCTGGGGCTGGCCATTTTGGCGGGAACGGTGACGCTGGCGGGAGCCGCCAGCCAGGATCAGGCACTGGTATCCCTGAGCCACCTTACTGGAGCGTTTTGGAACGATTTGAAGGCCATGGTCAAACAGGAGGTGGATCGCGATACCTCCGCAATCTATAGCGCGGCAGCGGGACAGGCTGGACAGGGCAGCGGCGTGGCGGTCGGTTCCTTTGTTTCGCAGACTGGAACGAACGGGGATATGGCGGCCGGAAGCATCGGTTGCGGACTGATCTGGATCCAGGGCAGCGCGGCGGTACGCAGCGGTATATTGGTGGACGCCACCGTTGGGGAGGAGATCCCCGCTGGCGGTATGCTGACGGTAGGCCACCGTTATCTGGCTGGGACGGATGTGACGCTGACGGTATCGTCCGTCGAAGCCCGGTGGATGGCGGAAGGCGAATGGACGGTCAGGGCGGGGGAACCGCTTCCGGGTCAGCTGCCCTTCGCGGATGTGCCCCAGAGCGCATGGTTTTATGAGGATGTCGCCTACGTGTACCGTTATGAATTGTTCAACGGCAGCAGCCCCACGCAGTTTGCGCCGGAGGACAAGATGCAACGGTGTATGATGACCACGGTGCTCCACCGGCTGGCGGGGAAGCCTGCCGACGAGTATTCCGCCGTATTCCTGGATATCCCGGATGGGCAGTGGTATACGGCAGGCACCGTCTGGGCGGGCCGCACCGGAGTGGTTTCCGGCATAGGGAACGGGTTGTTCGACCCGTTCTCCAACATAACCCGGCAGCAAATTGCGGTGATTCTTTATAACTATGCGGTGAAAATGGGTTACGATGTGAGCGTGTCCGCCCAGCTGTCCGAATTCTCAGACGCAGGGACCGTGGCCTCTTGGGGACGCAGCGCCATTTCCTGGGCCGTGGGGGTTAAAATCATCAACGGCAGGGATGGGTTGCTGGTTCCTGACGGGGACGCTACCCGGGCCGAAGTGGCCGCCATGCTCCATCGGTTTGTAACATGGGTACAGAAATAAGGGAAACGGGGCCGATTTTGCTGTAATCGGCCCCGTTTTTGGCTTCCAGAAAAAATTTCGAAAAAATTGAAAAAATAGCTTGCATTTCCCGGAGCAATGTGTTATTATGACTGAGCTGTGAAAAACAGATGCGGCTGTAGCTCAGCTGGATAGAGTGTTTGGCTACGAACCAAAAGGTCGGGGGTTCGAGTCCCTCCAGCCGTACCAAATGGAAGGCACCTAATTGGGTGCCTTCCGTTTTTTATCTTTTTTGAATCATGACCCGCCCGATTATAAGGATAAGGCTTTGGAAGATGATGCCGTTTTTTGCCTGATCTGCCCAGGAAACCCCGTTCTTCCGGCAATTTTCCGTAAAATTTGAAAATTTTTGAGAAAAAAGGTTGCATAGGTAGGGAGAAAAGGGTATAATAACTCTGGAAAGTTATGCATATTTTTGGAGGTGAGACATTGTATCAGGTCGGAGATAAGGTAGTCCACCCTATGCACGGGGCGGGGGTCATAGACTCCATTGTTCAGCGCAAAGTTTCCGGGCATGTTCAGGAGTTTTATCTGCTCAAGCTGTCTGTGGGCAATATGGTGGTGATGGTGCCCACGGATAATACGGGCGAGATCGGGATGCGCCCTGTGGTGTCCGGCACCAGGGCGGAAGAACTCATGTCTGAGATGGAAGGCATTGAGGTGGATATGACCCAGAACTGGAACCGCCGGTACCGGGAAAATATGGTGCGACTGAAGAGCGGAGACCTGCTGGAAGTAGCCCGGGTAGTGAAGGGGCTGCTGCGGCGGGACAGCCAGCGGGGATTATCAAACGGGGAACGAAAAATGCTTCACACGGCCAAACAGATTCTCATCTCTGAGCTGGTACTGGCCCAGAGCTTGCCCTATGAAACGGTAGAGAGCAGCATCAACAGCCTGCTGAGCCATTAGCGAGAGGGGCCGAAAGGCTCCTTTTTGCGCTGTGGAAAAGATAAGAGCGGCCCCACGCGAGCCAGGCGGAGCGGATCGCGTGGGGGGAGGACGAGCAACGGAATGGAACGGATGCCCGCCGGAGGCGGGCGCAGTGGAATGGAGTTTGTGAGGACGATATGGGACTGTTTCGCAGACGGAAAAAAGAGGCCGGGCCTAGCTGCTCGGTGGTGGTGGTGGCTGCCGGGGCATCCACCCGGATGGGGTTTGACAAGGTTCTGGCGGAGGTGGGCGGGCTGCCCGTGATTGTGCGCTGCCTCCAGAGTTTTCAGCAGGTCTCCGGAGTGAAAGAGATCGTGGTGGTTACCCGGGAGGATTTGGTGCCGGATGTGGCGCGGCTGTGCCAGGATTTCGGCTTAACCAAGGTGGCCAAGGTGATTCGGGGCGGAGAGACCCGCACACAGTCCGCCCGTCTGGGTACTTTGGAATGCGGCCGCAATGCCCCTCTCATTGCCATCCATGATGGGGCAAGGCCCTTTGTCACCCCCCGGGTGATTGAGGACACTATTGCCCAGGCGGCGGTGGGAGGCGCTGCGGCCCCCGCTGTTCCGGTGAAGGACACCATCAAAGAGGCCCGGGACGGCTTGGTGGAGCGTACCTTGGATCGCCCGTCACTGTATGCCGTCCAGACCCCCCAGGTATTTGACGGCGACCTGATCCGGGCAGCGCTGCAAAAGGCGCTGGACGACGGGGTTGAGCTCACCGACGACTGTGCCGCCGTGGAACGGCTTGGGATGAAGGTGGCGCTCACCGCCGGGGATGAGCGAAACATCAAGCTCACAACCCCTGCCGACCTGCTCATCGGCGAGGTTCTGCTGGAGGAGGTGCCTGCGCTGTGAGAATCGGCCATGGGTATGACGTACACCGTCTGGTGGAGGGGCGCAGGCTTGTTCTGGGCGGGGTGGAGCTCCCCTTTGAAAAGGGCCTGTTGGGCCACTCTGATGCCGATGTGCTGGCGCATGCTGTCATGGACGCCTTGCTGGGGGCGGCGGCGCTGGGGGATATTGGAGGGCAGTTCCCGGACAATGACCCCGCTTACGAGGGGGCGGACAGCTTGGCGCTGCTGCATCGGGTTGCGGGGCTATTGGATGAAAACGGGTATGGGATTGGCAATGTGGACGCCACGGTATTGGCCCAACGGCCCAAGCTGGCCGCCCACATCCCCCTGATGCGGGAGCGGCTGGCCGCCGCCATGGGGATTGATCCAGGCCGGGTGAGCGTCAAGGCTACCACCGAGGAGGGCCTTGGCTTCACCGGGGCGGGCGAGGGAATCGCCGCCCATGCGGTGGCGCTGATTGAGGAAAAGTAAATGATGTCACCGGCGCTCCTCTCAGGGCATAAGATGCCTTTGAGAGGAGCGCTTTCACGCTCCTCAAGAAACAGGGAAAAGGAATGGTGGGCCAATGGTCTATTACCTCATTATCTGCCGCTCGCTCACCTATGCCCAGCGCACCGCCCAAGTGCTGGAGCGGGTGGGTATTCCCGGATGGGTCCAGCGCTCGCCCAAGCTTATTTCCAAGGAGGGATGCGGCTATTGTGTGCGCATCCCGGAGAGACGGCTCGCCGACGCGCTGACAGTGCTGCGCCGGGAGGGCATGTCCCCCAAGCAGGTGTTCCTTCAGACGGCGGAGGGGGAGTACAGCGAGGTGAAATCATGATTTATCTGGACAGTGCCGCCACCACGCTGGAAAAACCTGGGACAGTCCCCCGGGCCTGCGCATGGGCCATGACCCATCTGGCAAGCCCCGGCAGAGGCGGGCACGCGCCGGGAATGGGAGCGGGGGAGCTGATGTACCAAATGCGGGAGCAGGCGGCGCGGCTGTTCCATGTAGATGACCCGGAGCGGGTTGTGCTGACCTCAAATGCCACCCATGGGCTGAACATTGCCATCCGCTCCCTGGTGGGGCCGGGAGGGACCGTGGTAATCTCCGGCTATGAGCACAACGCCGTCACCCGGCCAGTCCACGCCATCCCGGAAGTGAAGGTCAAAGTGGCCGGCGGGCCGCTGTTCGATTCAGAAGGGGTATATGCGGCCTTTGAGCGGGAGGTTACCCCTGGTGTGGATGCCGTCATCTGCAACCACGTGTCCAACGTGTTTGGCTTTGTCCAGCCGGTAGAGCGCATTGCCAGGCTGTGCCGGGAGCGGGGCGTGCCCCTCATTGTAGACGCATCCCAATCGGCCGGAGTGCTCAACGTGGATATGGAGGGCTGGGGGGCGGCGTTTGTCGCCATGCCGGGGCACAAAGGGCTGTATGGGCCCCAGGGCACCGGGTTGCTGCTGTGCGGCAGCCAGACCCGGCCTGTGCTGTTCGGCGGGACGGGCAGCCTTTCCGCGCAGCAGGAGATGCCTGATTTTCTCCCGGACCGATTGGAGGCGGGCACCCACAATGTTTGCGGTGCGGCGGGCCTGCTGGAAGGAATGAAATTTGTCGCCCGGACGGGCGCAGGCCGTATCCACCGTCATGAGCAGATGCTGGCCGGGCGGATGATGGACACGTTGGAACGGTGTCCCGGCATTACTGTGTTCCGGGGGAACAATGGCAGCCAAAGCGGCCTGTATTCCATCGTTTTGGATGGGCTGGACTGTGAAGAGGCGGGGGCGGCATTGGCAAAGCGGGGGATCGCGGTGCGTGCGGGTCTGCACTGCGCCCCGTTGGCCCACCGTACGGCGGGTACGCTGGATACCGGCACCGTCCGTTTCAGCTTTTCCGCCTTTAACCGCCGGGATCAGGCGGAACGGGCGGCGGAGGCCGTCCGGGAGCTGGTACGCGCGGCAAAAAAATAGGGCGAGGGGGCGTGGAATATACCGCGCCCCCTTTATTGTCTATGTACGGGACGTTAATTTTCTCTGAATTCTCCTTGAATTACTTGCCAACGCCGGACAAATAAGCTATAATATTCAAAATGCCGTAGTACGGCAATCCGCCGCCGCGACAGTTTCGGGGAGGAAAGGAGTGGGTGGGCGTGGAAACCATTTTGCAGACGCTTGAGCTGGTGCCGGAATATCTCAGGCTCATCGGCCTCACCGACCTTTTGGATATGGCCATCATAGCCTTCGGCATTTACCATCTGTTCCGCTTTGTGCGGCGCAGCCGCTCCGGGCAGGTGGTCAAGGCCATTTTATTCATTGTGGCGGCTATGGCGCTGGCCAATCTGCCCCAGCTCCATCTGAGGGTTGTGCGCACAGTGCTGAACAACGCGGTGGAGCTGGGCGTCATCGCCCTTATCATCCTGTTCCAGCCCGAGCTGCGCCGGTTTTTGGAGCAGATGGGCAGCGGCAAGATCAAGGAGCTGTTTGTGGCGGAGAGCTATAGCAACGACCTGGAAACCGCCATCAAGGAGACGGTGGACGCCTATGCGTCCCTATCCAGGGACAGGGTGGGGGCGCTGATGGTATTTGAGCGCCGCACCCTGTTGGACGACGTGCTCAAGACCGGAACCAGCCTGGACTGCCAGGTGTCGGCTGAGCTTTTGAAGAATCTGTTCTGGAACAAAGCGCCCCTTCACGACGGGGCGGTGATCGTCCGAAGCGGGCGCATCATAGGGGCAGGGTGCATGCTGCCCTTGTCGGGCAATGTGAATTTGAGCCGGGATCTGGGCATGCGTCACCGGGCTGGTATCGGCATCAGCGAAAATTCCGACGCGGTGGTGGCCATTGTATCTGAGGAAACAGGTTCCATCTCGGTGGCCGTCAATGGGATGCTCAAGCGCCACCTGTCGCCGGAGACCCTGGAGCGGCTGCTCCGTCTGGAACTGATGCCGGGGACGGGCGAAGAGAATAAGCCCGTCACCGCCGCCGCCCGGATTACCAGTGTATTCAAGGGCATCAAGGGAGATAATTCCAATGGGAAAGAAGATTCTTGACAGCAAGGCCTTGTATGTGGTGCTCTCCGTTTTGCTGGCCTTCGCGGCCTGGTTGTTTGTGACTTCCAAGGATAGTACCAAGGACAGCGAACGCTTTGCCAACCTCCCTGTGGAGTTTACCGGGGAGGAAATTTTGGAGGAGCGGGGGCTGATGATTGTCAACCGGGATGTGAAGGCCACCATCACCGTCCAGGCGTCCCCTACGGTTTTGGCAGTGCTGAAGAGGGAGCAGCCCAGGCTGGTGGCGAATGTGGCCAACATCAGCACGGATGATACCCATGTGGTGAACTACCGTGTGATTCTGCCCAACGGGGTCAAAGAGACGGACGTGGAGATTATCTACAGCGGACCGGGCGGGTTGGGCGGCAGCGCGGTGAGCGTGGAAGTGGCCCGGGCACTGAGCCGGAAGGTGAGGATAGAGGGTGAGTTCCAGGGCACGGTAGCCGAGGGCTATTTGGCTGGGGATAACGATGATTTTCGGTTTGACCCGGTGGAACTCCTTATCAGCGGCCGGGCGGACTTGGTCAACCAGGTGTCCCACGCCAAGGTTATTGTCACCGGGGACAACCTGACGGAGACGGTGAGCAATGCGTTCCCCTTCCAGCTTATCGGGGCCAGCGGAGACCCGCTGGAGCTGGGGATAAGCTGCGACGTGGACGCCGTTTACACTGTTTTTCCCATACGGGCCACGGCGGAGATTCCCTTAAAGGTGAATATAGTCCCAGGCGGGGGCCTGAGCGAAAAAGATGTAAAGCTCAGGCTCAGCGACAGCTCCATCACAGTGGCAGGCACCAGGGAGGCTGTGGATGCCCTGGCGGGGGAGGGAGAATTGGTTCTGGGCACCATAGACTTGGCGGAGCTGGACGACAATCTGGCCCAGAGCGGAGGAGAGGTGACCTTCTCCATTCCGCTGGCCGATGAATTGGAGAACCTGAGCGGCATCACCGAGGTGACCGCTTTGCTCAGCGTGAACAAAAGGGTGGAAACCCGGACCTTCCAGGTGACCAGCCGCATCAGCACTATCAACGCCCCCGAGGGCTGGACGCCAACCATCATTACCCAGGTTCTGCCGGTGCGGGTGCGGGGGCCGGAAGCGCTGCTGGACGAGCTTACCGAAGAGAGCATCCGGGTAGTGGCCGATTTGAAAGACATCAATCAGGCTGCGGGAAAATACACGGTGCCCGTCACGATTTACCTGTACAGCGCGGCGACCTCGAGCGATGTGGGCGTGGTGACCCCCAGGACCTACTCCATCGTGGTGTCCTTGGCCCGGGACGGCTGATGTTTGGCTATGTCCGTCCTGCCCTGGACCGGCTGGGCCAGGAACAGAAGGACGCATATCAGAGCGCTTACTGTGGACTGTGCCATGCGCTGGGGAGGCGTCATGGCTGGTTGGCCCGGATGACACTGCAATATGACTTCACATTTTTAGCCATTGTTCTGGCGGCGGGGGAGGGGGAGGACAGGCTGTGCTGTCTGCGCTGCCCGATTCACCCGTGCCGCAGGCCCAGGCCCTGCCTGACGTGCAGCCGGCTGGACGCCGCCGCCGACCAAAGTATGATTCTCACTTGGCACAAGCTGAGCGATGATGTGGACGACCATGGTTTTTTTACCGGGCTTCCCTTCCGTTTTGTGCGGCGGCTGTTCCGGCAGGCTTACCGCCGGGCGGCGGATGCCCAGCCTGGATTCGACGCCCAAACCCGGGAGGGGCTGGCCCGCCTGCGGGAGTTGGAGGCGTCAAACTCCCCCCAACTGGATCGGGCCGCAGACGCTTTCGCTCAGATTCTGGCATGCGCAGCCCAGACAGTCCCCGGAGAGGGAAAGAGGCGGGCGCTGGCCCAGCTGCTCTACCATCTGGGCAGGTGGATTTACCTGATGGATGCCTGGGACGATTTGGATGATGACAGGCGGAAAGGCCGCTATAATGCGCTGGATGCCCGATTTGAGGGGGACGCCCGGGACAACCGGGACTACCTGGAGACCACCGCAACGCACTCGCTGCGTTTGGCAGGCTCCGCGGCGGAGCTGCTGGAGCTGGACAGATGGACGCCCATTGTGGAGAATATTCTCTATATAGGCCTTCCTGTGGTACAAAGCGCCGTTTTGGACGGTCGTTGGAAAGAAATGAGAGATAATAAGGAGAAGAGTAAATGAGAGATCCCTACGAGGTGCTGGGCGTGGGTCCCGATGCCGATGACAATGAGGTAAAAAAGGCGTACCGGGAACTGGCCCGGAAGTACCATCCCGATAACTACCAAAACAATCCCCTTGCCGATCTGGCTGAGGAGAAAATGAAGGAGATCAATGAGGCGTATGACGCCATCACCCGTTCCCGTTCGGGCGGGGGTTCCGGATATGCCGGAGGAGGCGCCGCCCAAAGCCAAGGCGGGTACGGATATGGCTCCTCCTACCAGCAGCAGCGGCAGAACGCAGGGAACGGCGTATTTGCCCAAGCCCGCCAGGCTGTCAGCCGGGGGGATCTGGAGGGGGCGGAACGGCTTTTGCAGGGGGCGTCCCGAAATGGGGAGTGGTATTTTCTTATGGGCTCCATCGCCTACCGCCGGGGCTGGCTGGATGAAGCCAGGCAAAACTATCAGATTGCCGTCCAGATGGAACCGGGCAATATGGAATACCGGCAGGCCTTCAGCATGATGCAGCAAGGGGGATACGGCTACCGGCCGGATATGGCAGGCACCCAGTGCGATGGGCTGGATTGCTGCACCACACTGATGTGCATGAACTGCCTGTGCGGGGGCTGCCGCTGATATGAGACGGAAAAGCGCGGCGATGAAGGTGGCCTATCCGGCGATACTGGGGGCCATGGCGGTAATCTTGGTGTATTTGGCCTGCCTGGCACCCACAGGCCGCTGGGGAATTGTGGCGTTGGGCGGATTGCTGCCTGCGGCAGCGGTGATTTCAGTGGGACTGAAAGCGGGAGTTTTTTGCTGGGCAGGCGCGTCAATTTTGGCTCTGCTTCTGGTGCCGGATAAATTCTGCGCGCTGCTTTTCACTGCGCTGTTCGGGGCATATCCCATGGTGAAGTCGGTGGCGGAGAAACCCCGGAAGAGGCTTTTGGAGTATATCATAAAGCTGGGATTTTTTAACGCGGTGTTCACAGTGCTTTACCTCACCATGATGGGGGCGATGTTGGCCACGCTGCCAGAGGCGTTGGGAAATTCCCTCTGGGCGCTCTATTTGGCAGCCAATGTGATGTTTGCGGCATATGATTATGGATTCAGCAAGCTGATCGCGGTCTATCTCAACCGCGTACAGCGGACGGTTCATTGAAAGGCTGGGGTTGATTTGGTAAGAAGCATGACCGGCTATGGCCGGGGAGAACAATCCTTTGACGATGGCGTCCAGCTCACGGTGGAGCTGCGCGCGGTGAACAACCGCTATCTGGACTGCACGGTGAAAATGCCAAGGGCTTACATTTTTGCGGAGGACGCCATGAAGGCCCGGGTGCAGAGGGGGGTTGCCCGGGGCAAGGTGGACGTATTTGTCACCATTGTCCGCAGCCATGGGGACGATATGGTGGTCAGTGTGAACGAGGAGTTGGCCAAGAGCTATATCGACGCGCTGTACAAGCTCTGCGATCTGGGAGAGGGAAAGGTTCGGCGGGAGTATTACCCTACCGACCTGGCCCGGTTCCCCGATGTGCTCACAGTGGAAAAGCGGGCGGAGGATCTGGACGAGATGAGAGACCGCCTGCTGGCTGTGCTGGATCTGGCCATTGATGATTTCAATACCATGCGCACTACGGAGGGCGGGCGCTTGGCCGAGGATATTTTGGGCCGGGCGGACGCCATCGAAAGGCTGCTGGGCGAGGTGGAAGCGCGTTCGCCCCAGACGGTGAACGACTACCGGGCCCGGCTGGAGGCCAAAATGCGGGAGGTGCTCCAGAATACCCAGATTGATGCGGCCCGTCTGGTCACCGAGGCGGCCATCTTTGCCGACAAAGTGGCGGTGGACGAAGAGACCGTCCGGCTCCACAGCCATCTGGGCCAGCTGCGGGAGCTGCTGGAGGCTGGGGGCGCAGTGGGGCGTAAGCTGGACTTCCTCATCCAGGAGTTCAACCGGGAGGCCAATACCATTGGCTCAAAGTGCAGCGATGTGGAGATTACCCGGCGGGTGGTGGACATGAAGGCGGAGATTGAGAAAATCCGCGAACAGGTCCAGAACCTGGAGTGACGGATATGAAACTTGTCAACATCGGATTTGGAAACATGGTGTCAGCCCAGCGGGTTGTGGCCATCGTCAGCCCGGACTCAGCGCCGGTGAAACGGCTCGGCCAGGAGGCCAGGGAGCGCGGCGTTCTCATCGACGCCAGTTTCGGCCGCAAGACGCAGTCCGTGCTGGTGACGGACAGCGGGCACTTGATCTGGTCGTCGTTGCCTACGGAGCAGGTGGCCGCCCGGTTCCGGGAGGCCGCAGAGATAGAGGGGGAGACGCCATGAGCGCATCACAGAAGAAGACGCGGGGGGAACTCATTGTGCTGTCCGGGCCCTCCGGAGTTGGGAAGAGTACAGTAATTTCGGAGCTGTTGAGCTGCCGCAGGGATATCCACTTCTCTGTATCTTTCACCACCCGCCAGCCCCGCACCGGGGAGGAGGACGGGGTGAACTACAGCTTTGTTTCCCGGGGGGAATTCGAGCGGATGATTGCCGCAGGAGAGCTGCTGGAGTATGCCGAATATGTGGGCAATTATTATGGCACATCGTTAAAGGTTATCCGGGAACAGCTGGACCTGGGAGTGGATGTGCTGTTGGACATTGAGGTCCAAGGCGCGGCCAAGGTGAGGGAGCGCTGTCCCGAGGCGGTGCTTATCTTTCTGATCCCGCCCTCCATTGAGGAACTGTCCCGCCGGCTCCACCGGCGCAATACCGATGAGGAGGCGGTCATTCAGCGCAGGCTGGAAAAAGCCCGGCAGGAGTGCCGGGAGTGCGTTCACTATGACTACCTGGTGGTGAACGACACGGTGATGAACGCCGCCCAGGAAATCCAATCTATACTTCAGGCGGAACAGTGCCGGACGCAGAAGCGGATTGGCCTCGCCCAGGGTATTATTGGCCTTCCGGCGGACTGATTGTAAATCGAAAGGAATGGTATCTATGCTGCTTTATCCCCCGATCAAAGAACTGCTGGGCCAGGTGCCCAGCCGCTATATGCTGGTGAACCTGGTGGCCAGCCGGGCCCGGAAGCTGTCTAGCGAAGCAGAGGTATCCGGCGAACCCCTGGAAGAGAAGGCAGTGTCCCTGGCCATCCGTGAGGTTGCTGCCGGTACCCTCACGGTGGAGACGGCCGAAGCGGAGGCAGACTGTGCCGGGGAGGAACCGGCACAGCCTGCATAAGGCAAGCGCAAAAGACCCAAAAAGGGCAAGCGGGTACACTGCTTGCCCTTTGGACGTTGAAAACGGGCAATAAGGCCGGTTTGCAGGGAAAGAGGTGGTTTGGTGGCCCGAATCGCGAAAATTGCCGTATCCGCTTCCACCTATGCCATCGACCGCCCTTATGACTACCTGATACCCGGTCCATTGGAGGGGATGGTCCGGCCCGGAATGCGGGCGGCGGTGCCCTTTGGCCGGGGTAACCGGGTGAGCGACGGCATTGTGCTGGCTGTAGGGAGCCGGGAAGACGGAGAAAAACTGAAATCCATTTTGGCCTTACTGGATGAAGAGCCGCTATTAGATGAAGATGCCATTCGGTTGGCGCTGTGGATGCGGGAGCAGTATTTTTGTACTGTGTATGATGCCGTGCGCGCCATGATTCCGGCGGGGCTGTGGTTTTCGCTGAAAGCCTGCTGGCGCATTGCTCCCGGCATTGGCCGGGAGGCGGCCTATGATGCGGCGGGGGAGTGTAAACGGGCGCAGAAGCTGGTGGAGCTTCTCTTCGCCAACGGCGGCTGGGCGGAGGAGGGGAAGATCCGCACCGCTTTTGGTGTATCTGATCCGGGCATGGCCATTCGGATGCTGGAGAAGAGCGGGGTTATTGTCCGCGAGGCCAGCGCGGCACGGGAAATCAACGACAAAATGGAGCAGATTGCCGCCTTGGCCATGGATCCAAGCAGCGCCATGGCTCTGCTTGCCCCCAAGCGGCGGCGCGCGCCGCTGCAATATGCTGCGGGGGAGGCAATCTGCGCGGTGGGGGAGACCTCTGCCAAAGAGCTGTGCTATTTCACCGGCGCGTCTATGGCTACGCTGCGTTCTTTGGAAAAAATGGGGGTACTCACCCTGTCCAGGCGGGAGGTCTACCGCCGTCCGCAGCTGCCTGCGTATGAGGAAGCCGCTCCGGTGGAGCTTAGCAGAGAGCAGGCCGAAGCCTATGAGGGATTGCTGGCTTTGACGGAGGGGGGAAGCGCTGCGGCGCTGCTATACGGCGTTACTGGCAGCGGAAAGACCCAGGTGTATCTCAAGCTGATTCACACCTTGCTGGAGCGGGGAAAAACGGCGCTGGTCATGGTGCCGGAGATTGCTCTCACTCCCCAGCTTATGCGCATATTTGCCTCCCATTTTGGACACAGGGTGGCTATTCTCCACAGCTCCCTGTCTGCCGGGGAGCGGTGCGATGAGTGGAAGCGGGCACGGGCGGGGGAGGCCCGTGTGGTGGTGGGCACCCGCTCTGCGGTATTTGCCCCGCTGCCCAGACTGGGCGTCATAATCTTGGACGAAGAGCAGGAACCCTCCTATAAGTCGGAGCAGAATCCACGCTACCATGCCAGGGAGGTGGCCCGTTACCGCTGCTATAAGGCGGGGGCGCTGCTGTTGCTGGGATCCGCCACGCCCACAGTGGAGTCCATGTACCGGGCAAAACAGGGGGAATACCACCTGTTTACCCTGTGCCGGCGGTATAATCAACAGGCTTTACCCGAAGTCACGGTAGTTGACATGAAGGAGGAGCTGCGCAGGGGAAATGGCGGCACCATCAGCGCCCCTTTGGCTGCCATGTTGGAGGAAACCATTGAGCGGGGGGAACAGGCTATTTTATTTCTCAACCGCCGGGGGGCCAGCCGTATGGTTACCTGCGGCGAATGCGGCCAGACCCCCGTTTGCCCCCGGTGTTCCGTCCACTTGACCTACCATTCAGCCAACCGGCGGTTGATGTGCCACTACTGTGGCTGGTCCCAGCCTTTGCCGGATCGGTGCCCCAGCTGTGGGGGACTGCTGAACTTCATCGGCGCGGGCACGCAGAAGGTTGAGGAGGAACTGCATAGCCTTTTTCCAGGGACAGCAGTGCTGCGCATGGACGCAGATACCGTGTCCGCTGTCCACAGCCATGAGCGTATTCTGGATAAATTCCGAAGAGAGCGCGTTCCGATTCTGTTGGGCACCCAAATGGTGGCGAAGGGGTTGGATTTTGAAAATGTCACCCTGGTGGGGGCGGTATCGGCGGACCAATTGCTGTATACCGGCGATATCCGAGCCCCAGAACGGGCTTTTTCCCTGCTAACCCAGGTGGCGGGAAGGGCGGGCCGGGGAGAGAAGGCGGGCCGTGCGGTAGTTCAGACCTTTACCCCGGACAACGACGTGATCCGCTTTGCAGCCAGCCAGGATTACGACAGCTTTTACCGGCAGGAAGTCAGACTGCGGGAGACCAGGGGGCTGCCGCCCTTTTGCGACCTGTTCATGCTGTCCGCTTCCGGGCTGGAGGAGACCGCGGTACTCCAGACGTTGGTGCGTTTGCGGGAAGCGCTGGGTAACGCACTTCGGCAAGCGCCCTATAACAAGATTCCTTGCCGCCTGCTGGGCCCGGCCCCGGCGCCGGTGGCAAAATTGAATGACCGTTACCGTTTCCGGCTGGTTTTAAGCGCCCAGAACACAAGGGTGGTTCGCCAGCTCATGGCCCATCTGCTCCGGCAGGCCCAGGCAGATCGGAAAAACCGGGGTGTGGCCCTGTCTGCCGACCTGAACCCGCTGGATTAAACAAGGAGGAAGCACTATGGCATTGAGAGAAATCCTGACCCAGGGTGATCCTGCCCTGGCCAAAACCTGCCGCCCGGTGGAGAAATTTGACCGCAAGCTCCACGATCTGCTGGACGATTTAAAAGAGACGCTGGCGGAGTCCGGCGGCGTGGGGCTGGCCGCGCCGCAGATCGGCATATTGCGCCGCGTAGTGGTGGTGGAGGATGCGGACGATCACATGTTGGAGCTGGTGAACCCGGTGATTGTAAGCCAGGAGGGTGAGCAAAACGGCTGGGAGGGTTGCCTCAGCGTCCCCGGAAAGTATGGTATGGTCCAGCGGCCCAATCTGGTCACCGTGCGCGCCCAAGACAGGGACGGAAATTTCTTTGAGGCATCCGGCGAGGGGCTGGTGGCCCGGTGCTTCTGCCATGAGACTGAGCACTTGGATGGGCACCTGTTTGTTGAACATACAGACCGGCTGTATACGGTGGAGGAACTGGACGCGATGGAACAGGCGGGAGATGAGCCATGAGAATTGTCTTTATGGGCACGCCGGAGTTTGCCGTGCCGTCTTTAAAGGCGCTGGTGGGAGCAGGACATGAGATCTGCGGTGTGTTTACCCAGCCGGATAAGCCTAAAAACCGTGGAATGAAGTTACAGGCAACACCTGTAAAGGAATATGCCATGTCGATTGGACTGCCGGTATTCCAACCTGCCAAGGTTCGGGACGGGGAGGCGCTGGGAATACTCCAGGCGCTGAACCCGGATCTGATTGCTGTGGCGGCCTATGGAAAGATTCTCCCTGTGGACATTCTGGCACTTCCCCGGTTGGGGTGTGTCAACGTTCATTCATCGCTGCTGCCCAAATACCGGGGTGCGGCCCCCATTAATTGGGCGATTCTGAACGGGGAGGACGAGACAGGGGTTACGATTATGTATATGGCGGAGGGGATGGATACCGGAGACATCCTGGCCCAGGCGAAAACCCCCATTGGACTGAATGAGAATGCCGCCCAGCTCTTTGTCCGGCTGGCGGATATAGGGGCCGGCCTGCTGGTGGAGACGGCAGCGGCACTGGAGGCGGGAAAGGTAAACCCTGTTCCCCAGGACAGCACCCGCGCCTCCTACGCACCTATGCTGTCTAAAGAACAATCCCCCTTGGACTGGACCCGATCCGCGCGGCAGCTCCACGACCAGGTCCGGGGGCTCTATCCATGGCCTTCCGCTTCGATGGTGCTGGATGGTATTCGGTGCAAGGTTTTGCAAACAGCGCTGGCAGGGGAGAGCGGCGGCAAAGCCCCAGGCACCGTCCTGCAGGCGGACAAAAAAGGGCTGCGGGTGGCCTGTGGAGATGGACAGGCGCTGGATATCCTGGAGCTGCAACCCGACGGGAAAAAGGCGATGGCTTCTCCCGCCTTTTTGCTGGGGCACCCTGTTTCACTGGGGACAATACTGACAAAACAGGAGTGATTTCATGGGCTCAGCCAGAGAGACGGCGGTACTGACGCTGGCTGCCTGTGAGAGGCAGGGGGCCTGGTCGGATGGCTATTTGAAGCGAGCCATCCGGGAACAAGGGCTGGACCGCCGGGATGGGGCGTTGGCTGCCCGTCTGTGCTACGGGGTGCTGCAAAATAAACTGTTGCTGGACTGGCGGTTGGCTCAGGTGTGTTCCATGAGCCTGGAAAAGCTGGAAGTAAAGGTGCTGTGCGGGCTTCGGGTTGCGGCATACCAGCTTTTGTTTTTGGACAGGATCCCGCCCAGCGCGGCAGTAAATGAGGCGGTGAAGCTGGCTAAACGCCACAGCCGCAATCCCCGGGCGTCGGGGCTGGTGAACGGGGTGCTACGCGCTCTGCTGAGACAGGGGAAAAGCCTTGATATACAGGATGATGACAAGTTAAAATGCTTGTCAATTCAACACAGTCATCCCCGGTGGCTGGTGGAGGAATTTGTAGCGTTGCTGGGTTTGGACGGGGCGCAGCAGTTGCTGGCTGCGAATAATGAACAGCCTTTCACCTCCGCCCAGGTGAACACATTGAAAACTACGCCCGAAAGACTGGCGGAAAGGCTTCGGGCCGAAGAGGTGGAGGTACGGCCACATCCCTGGCTGGAGGGCTGCCTGCTGCTCGCCGGTACCGGCGACCTGGAACGCTTGGATACCTTCCGGCGGGGGGAATTCTACATTCAGGACGCAGCCTCACGGCTGGCGGTGCTGGCGGCAGGGATAACTCCAGGCCAACGGGCGCTTGATTGCTGTGCCGCCCCCGGTGGCAAGTCTTTTGCCGCCGCCCTTTTGATGGAAAACCAAGGGGAACTGGTGTCCTGCGACATCCACCCTCACAAAATCAAACTGTTGGAGGCAGGGCGGGACAGGCTGGGGCTGTCCGTGATAATACCTACCCTGCAAAACGCCGCCCAGGCCAGGGAGGAATGGCTGGACAGTTTTGATTTGGTGTTTGCTGACGTGCCCTGTTCCGGGCTGGGCATCATCCGTAAGAAGCCGGACATCCGCTATAAAGATCCCGAGCAGTTGAAGGGCCTGCCCAAAGTGCAGCGGTCGATTCTGGACAACTGCGCCCGGTATGTCCGCCCAGGCGGGGTGCTGCTGTACTCCACGTGCACCGTTCTGCGTCAGGAAAACGACGGCGTGGTGGACGCTTTTCTAGAGGATCACCCTGAATTTGAGCTGGAGCCCTTTGCCCTGCCGCATTTGGGGAAACAGCTGGGTCGGATCACTTTTTGGCCCCACATCCATGGAACGGACGGCTTTTTTGCGGCTAAGCTGCGCAGAAAGGGGTGAACTCCTTGACAGATTTAAAATCCATGAGCCGGGAAGAGATGGAGGGGTATTTCAAGGAACTGGGCCAGCCCAATTTCCGGGCTGGGCAGGTGTTCCGCTGGCTCCATCAGGGTGTGGAGTCTTTTGATGAGATGACCAACCTGCCCCGCGCCCTGCGGGAGCAGCTGAAGGAGTCGTGCTCTCTCGCCGTTCCCAGCGTGGAGCGCAAGCAGGTGTCGAAGCTGGACGGCACCATCAAATACTTGTGGCGGTTAGGCGACGGAAATTGTGTGGAAACGGTTTTGATGCGCTACAAGCATGGGAATACTGTATGCGTGTCCAGCCAGGTGGGGTGCAATATGGGGTGCGTGTTCTGTGCCTCTACCTTGGGCGGAAAGGTTCGTGACCTGACCCCGGCGGAAATTTTGGATCAGGTAATATTTACCGAAAAAGACAGCGGAGAAACCATCTCCAACATCGTAATGATGGGAATTGGCGAGCCGTTGGACAATTTTGACCACGTTTTGCGGTTTTTGGCCCTAGTAAATCACCCGGATGGGATGAATATTGGAATGCGGCATATCTCCCTGTCCACCTGTGGGCTGGTAAACAAAATTGACAAACTGGCCCAGCTTGGGTTACAATTAACGTTAAGCGTCTCCCTCCATGCCCCGGACGATGAGACCCGCTCCCGGCTGATGCCGGTGAACCGGGCGGTGGGGGTGGAGCTGCTCATGGATACTTGCCGTCGGTATTTTGAAACCACCGGACGGCGCATCTCCTATGAGTATGCCATGGTGGAAGGGGTAAACGACTCCGATGCCCAGGCGGACCAGCTTGCCCGGATTTTGCGGGGCCAGCCGGGGCATGTGAACCTGATTCCCCTGAATGAGGTGGCGGAATCGCCGCTGAGGCCCAGCCGCCGGGTGCGGCAGTTTCAGCAGCGGCTGGAAGGCCACGGTATCACCGTTACAGTGCGACGGAAGCTGGGGGGCGACATTGATGCCTCCTGCGGTCAGCTGCGGCGCAGGCGCATCATGGAGGGAGAGACCCATATCCCAGAGGAGGGATTAACTTGAGAGTTTGTGGTGTGACGGATATAGGCTGCCACCGAAAGGACAACCAGGACAGCTATGCCATCCGATGGCTGGATAAGGATGCTGTGCTGTTGGTGGTGTGCGATGGCATGGGAGGCGCACAGGCGGGCAGTGTGGCCAGTTCGGTGGCCGTGGAGGAATTCACTGCGGCAGTGGAAGAGGGGCTGGATCAGGGTATGCCAGACGATCCAGCAAAGCGGGAACAGGTGCTGGCAGGTGCCTGCGCCCGGGCTAACGCACGGGTATTCCGGCTGAGTGCGGAAAATCCAGCCTACGAGGGCATGGGCACCACCCTGGTGGCCGCCCTTATCCTGCCCGGAGCAGCCTATATGGTCCACGTGGGAGACAGCCGGGGGTACTTACTGGAGGGCGAGACCATCCGCCAGGTGACGGTGGACCACTCGCTGGTGCAGCTACTGGTGGACCGGGGGGAAATCACCCCGGCCCAGGCGCGGATCCATCCCCAGAAGAACCTGATTACCCGAGCCCTGGGAGTGGACAGCCGCGTGGAATATGACTTGAACAGGCTGTCACCCGGGCCAGGGAGCCGGTTGCTGCTGTGCAGCGATGGGCTGAGCAATTTGTTGGAGGATGATACGCTTCTGCGCCTCAGCAGGCAGGAGGAGGACCCGGAGCGGTTCTGCCGGGGGCTGGTGGAGCAGGCGCTGGAGCGGGGCGCGCCGGACAACGTGACCGTTGTCCTGGCGCAGCTGTGACGAGGAGGAACTTTTACCATGGATCAATACATAGGTAAAATGCTCGATAACCGGTATGAGATTTTGGAGTGCATCGGTACCGGCGGGATGGCGGTGGTATACAAGGCCCGTGACCATCGGCTCAACCGGCTGGTTGCCATCAAGATTTTAAAGCCGGAGCTGGCCAATGACGCCGATTTTCGCCGCCGTTTCCATGATGAATCCCAGGCGGTGGCCATGCTGTCCCACGCAAATATCGTGTCCGTGTACGATGTGAGCAATTCCGACGGCATGAACTATATCGTTATGGAACTCATTGACGGGCTGACGCTCAAGCAGTATATGCAGCGCCGGGGGACCCCCTTGAATTGGCGTGAGGCGCAGCACTTTATCACCCAGATCATGCGGGCGTTGAGCCACGCCCATGGCCGGGGCATCATCCACCGGGATATCAAGCCCCACAACATCATGGTCCTTCGGGACGGCAGCGTAAAGGTTACAGACTTCGGTATTGCCCAGCTGGCCAGCGCGGCCCAGAACACCATGACCCAGGAGGCCATCGGTTCGGTGCACTATATTTCCCCGGAGCAGGCCAAGGGAAGCCATGTGGACTGCCGTACCGACATCTACTCCGCAGGCGTGGTGCTCTATGAGATGCTCACCGGCCGCCTGCCCTTTGAGGGGGACACCCCGGTGGCGGTGGCCATCCAGCATATCAAGTCCATTCCGGTGCCGCCCTGCGACCTGAACCCGGAGGTACCCCGCGCCCTGGAGGCTATTACCATGAAGGCCATGGCCCCGGAACTGAATCAGCGTTATGGGTCTGCTGAGGAGATGCTGGACGATTTGAAGGAGTTCCGTAAAAACCCGGATTTTCAGGTGGCAGCCGCCCCGGAGGCAGAAGCGGCAGATGAGCCCACGATGGTAGTGCCGGCCAAGGTCATTACCGCCTCTGTCCGGGTGCCTGTGGAGCGCCGGGAGCCGGAGCGTTCATCCCAGCCTGAGCGAAAGGAACGCCGACGGGAGGAGGACGAATACGATTATGACGATGAGCCGCCCCGGCAAGGCGGAGCGCTTCCTGCTGTGGCAGCGGTTCTGGTTATTCTGGTTTTTATCGTGGGCATGGGCTACTTCCTCATCAATTTCTTTATTAAGGATCTGTTTGCAGAGGCACCTGAATACGACGTCCCAAATTTGCTGGGCTATACCCTGGAGCAGCTGGAGCAGAACAAGAGTATTCTGGGGGATTTCACCTTGGAGGTGAAGGGAACGATCTATAGTACAGAGTTCCCGGAGAATCAGATCTGTGAACAGAGTCCCGAGGCAAACACCCGTGTGCGGGAGGGCGACAAGGTTATCACGGTGAGCGTCAGCGGCGGAGAGGACAATATGTTTATGCCGCCTGTAAATGGTTGGGACGCGCGGCAAGCCCTCCAAAAGCTCCAGAATGAGATGGGGCTACAGGTAAAAACGGAGTACGCCCCCTCTGAAACCATTACGGAGGGCTATGTCATCTCCTATACCCCCATTGACGGTATAAAGGTGGAGAGGGGCGATGAGGTCACCATTGTCATCAGCACCGGGCCTGAGCAGAAGCAGGCTACGGTGATCCCGTTTGTCAACGTGCCCATTGAGGATGTCAAAGCCCAGATTAAGCAGCTTGGCTTGGAAGTGGGTAAGGTGGACGCGTACTACAGCGACGAATATGCTGAGGGCCGCGTGATCTGGCAGAGTGTGAACCCTGGGGATAAGGTGGATAAGGGCACTGCCATCGACCTGTGGGTCAGTAAGGGCCCGGAGGAACCGGAGCCCACACCCTCGGAGGAGCTTCCGGGGAGCGATCCGCCTGTAGAGAGCGACGCGCCGGTGGAGCCCACCCAGGACGCCGCCGTCCCCACCAGCACCCAGACCATCACAGTGGATTTGAACGCATACAGCGGCAGCGTCCGCGTGACTATTATTGTGGGGGAACAGACCATTTATGACAACAATGTGGACGCCAACTTGAACAGCACAGTCAGCCGGCAGGTGTCTGGCTCAGGGCTGCAAAATGTATCCATTTATATCAACGAGACGCTGGTAAACAGCTATCCCCTGGACTTCGGGCAATGACAGGACGGATTATCAAGGCCCTGAGCGGATTTTACTACGTGGACGCAGGGACTGGACGGGATATACCCTGCCGGGGGCGGGGCAAGCTGCGCCACCAGAGAATTACCCCGCTGGTAGGAGATTGGGTGGATATTACCCTCACCGAAGAGGGGACAGGGATGGTGGACGCAGTCTGCCCCCGGAAAAACCAGTTTCAGCGCCCCGCTGTAGCCAATATCGACCAGATGGTGATTGTGTGCTCTGAGGCCGTGCCGGTCACTGACCCGTTCCTCATAGACCGCATGGCTGCCATGGCGGAGTGGAAGGGCTGCGAACCTCTCATTGTCTTTAACAAGTGCGATCTAAAGCAGGCGGATGAGCTAATGGGGCTGTACCGCAGCGCGGGATTTACTGCGCTTCAGGTGAGCGCGGAAACAGGGGAAGGGTTAGATGACCTGGCTGCTGCAATTGCCGGAAAGGTATCTGCCTTTACAGGAAATTCAGGGGTTGGAAAATCCAGCCTTCTGAATGCCATCCAGCCTGGCTTTGGGCTGGAGGTGGGCGGGGTCAGCGAAAAGCTGGGCCGGGGCAGACATACCACTCGCCATGTGGAGCTTTTTTCCGCGGCAGGGGGATTGGTGGCGGATACGCCGGGTTTTTCCTCCTTCGATGTAGATCAGATGGAAGCCGTTCCAAAAGAAAAGCTGGCTGCCGCGTTCCGGGAGTTTGCACCCTATCTGGATGGCTGCCGCTTTCAGGGGTGCGCCCATGTGAAGGAGCGGGGGTGCGCCGTGCGGGCGGCTGTGGAGGCGGGGAGAATTTTCCCCAGCCGCCATAACAGCTATGTTCGCTTGTATGAACAGGCCAAGAACTTCCCAGATTGGAAGTTGGCAAAAGATAAGAAACTGGAGCAATAACCGGGGTGCGCAGATTCGTAAGTAAAATTATCAGTGGCAAGACAGAAAATATAAAAATGCCCCCTCTGAGCCAGCTCAGAGGGGGCATTTCTTTATTCTATTGTATCAAAAGCGGACTTTTGGTGGAATCTGCCCGGCTTTTGCGCCTTATTCAGTTGTGCTGGCCGGCCAAACCCTGTCAGGCGTTCAGGTAAGGATAGTAGGCCATGTAGCAAAAGACGTCCATCTCGCGGCTATTCCCGCCGCTGCGTTCTTGCAACTCCAAGAGGGCATTGCTGTCAAGCATGGTGTACCGCCTCCTTTCGTGGGTTAGTATACTATAGCAAAGTGTAAAATGGAAGGGTTAGGCTAGACGATATTACCAAATTTAAAACATATTTTTTGTGCAAAAAATCAAATAAAAGAAAAAGGCGGTCAAAAATCCTTCAATTTGACAGCTCAAACGCAGAATTTTTCGCAAAAAATGAATGAACAGGACAGCCCCCTTTCACATATGCTGGATTATCATGGGCAGCGAGAGAGGGGGGCGATTTCATGCGGGTCATGGTAGTAAAATTTCCAAAAGCGCTGTGCGGCCTGATGCGCAAAATTTTCCGTATGGAGTGAGGGCGGGGAATCTACGTCACAAGCATATCCGGGCCGGCTTTCTCATATAGTAGGCACAGAATACGTGTAAGGGAGAGGAAGCCATGAATATGGATCTGCATCGCGTCACGCTGGAAGGCTACCGCAGCGCGGCGCAGATGATGTTCAACCAGGAGGAGACGCTGGAGAGCATCGTGCCCGACGCTTGCCCGGACATTGCCCGTATTGTGTCGGCATCGGCCAAAGTTTTTCTCAAGGATAAGGAATTGGGGGAAGGGACGCTCCGCCTCAATGGAACGGCAAAGGTGACGGTGCTGTACATACCCGAGGGGGAGGAGCTGGCCCGGGCATTGGAGGTGGCAATCCCCATTCAGTGCACCCGGGACGATCCCAGATTCCACGCCGGATGCCCGGTGCTGGCCGATCTGCAAGCTCCCTCGGCGGATGCCCGCACCATTAATCCCAGAAAAATTCTGGTGCGTGTAAACGTATCGGTGTGGGCGGCAGCCTATGAAAAGGAGTGCCGGGAGCTGTCCGCAGACCTGACAGGGGGTGTGGACGACGGGGTGCAGAAGCTGATTAGGACGAGAAAATGCTGCGTGATACCAAGCGTGACGGAAAAAACCTTTGCATTTTCTGACGTGCTCCGCCCCCCGGCCTCCCGGCCGGAGATTGAGGAGCTGCTTGCCTGCCGGGCGGAGCTGGGGACAGCGGACGCCAAGTTCATCGGCAAAAAGCTGGTGCTCAAGGGGGACGTGCAGCTCTCGGCAATATATCGCTCCGGGGAGGGTGTTTGCCAGGCCAGGTTTGAACTTCCGTACTCCCAGATCCTGGACATTGGCGAAGTGCCCGACGAGGCGGAGCCCGAGGTAACGGTAACGCTGAAAAATGCGGAATGCCGTGCCCGTGAAGGGGAGCTGGAGGCCGCTCTGGAGCTGTTGGCCCAGGCGGCAGTCTGGGAACGCCGGAATGTGGAACTTATCAGCGACGCCTATTGCGTGGGTACGCCCATCGACGTGGAGCGGTCCCCCGTTCGGTTGTGTACCCTGGCAGAGCGGTCTGCCAGACGGGAGCTGGGCCGGAAACTGTGTGAATCGGGCATTCCGGCCAAACAGGTGCTGGACTGCGCTGCTGCCGTGTCCTCTTTGGCGGGAGCCCCGGCAGAGGGAGGCATGGAGTTCACGGCACAGGTGAATGCCTGCACGGTCTATCTCAGCGAGGACGACGCCCTTTGCGGTGTGGAGACGGAAATTCCTGTCACCTGCCGGGTGGATTTGCCGGAAGGCTGCGAGTGCGCCTGCCGATGCCGGACAGTGGGGGAGGCCACTGCCGTTCCTGTCACCGGCGGACTGGAAGTACGTTTCGAAGCGGAGTTTTCCTGGACCATCACCCGGGAAGAGCAGGCGGCCTGTGTCACCGATGTGAAGCCCAGCGAGGTGAAAGAGAAGGGCCCCAGGCCGTCGGTGGTTATCCGCCGGGTGGAGCGGGGGGAGGCGCTGTGGGATATCGCAAAAGCCTGTGGCTCCACAGTGGACGATATCCGCTGCGCCAACACCCTGCCCGGAGAAGAGGCGGAGGCGGGCACGCTGCTGCTCATCCCGGCCAGAAGAATCTGACGGGGTATCTAGAAGTATAATCAGAGTATTCTGCCTGGGAATAGGGCGGCGCGGTTTTACCGCGCCGCCCATTGCGTTATGCACGGCTGCCTATATGGACAGTATGAAAGAATATCTCACCTCTGTTTTTTGCCAGGTGACAGAATGGATAAACCAGTGTATAATAAAAGGCAGAAAGGGGAGAAGGACATGATTTTGGCCATTGACATTGGCAATATCCGTACCACCATCGCACTGTTTGACGGGGAGGGGATGCTGTCCTTCCAGTCGGAACTGGAGACTGACTCGAAAATGACCGATGACCGCTGCGCCATTGACCTGATAGGGGTATTTTACCTCTACCAGGCGGAGTTGAGCGGAGTGGACGGGGCCATTTTGTCCAGCGTGGTGCCCCCTGTCACCGGCACATATATTCGTACCCTCCGCCGGCTTACCGGCAAGCCTCCCCTGGTGGTGGGGCCGGGGCTGAAAACGGGGCTGAATATCAAGGCGGAAATTCATAACCAGCTGGGCAGCGATATTGTGGCCTCCGCCGTGGCGGTCTCGGTTCTTTATCCGACTCCTGCCATTGTCATCAACTCCCGCACTGCGGTTACCTTCTCTTACATGAGCGCCAACACCTTTGAGGGCTGCGCCATCATGCCCGGTGTGGACATTGCCCTGGAGGCCTTGTCTCGGAATGGGGCCCAGCTTCCGCAGATTTCTATGGCGCAAGTGGATACGCCTTTGGGGCGCAATACGGTAGATGCCATGCGGGCGGGGGTTTTGTATGGCTATAGCGGCGCCTTTGACCGGGTGATAGAGTCCCTGGAGGCGGCGGCGGGAACCCCGGCCGCCACAGTGGTGGCCACAGGGGGCCGTGCCCCTGCCCTGTACCGGCTTTGCAGAAGGGAGATCAGATACGACCACGACCTGCTGGTAAAAGGCCTGTACCATCTCTATCGAAAGAACACCCGCCGATGAAATGAAACCTCCCCGTCTGGTAGCCAGACGGGGAGGTTTTCATGCCAATTCTGCAACAAATGAACATAAAGCTTGCAAAAATGCCGAGAACATATCGAAATGTGCTTGCATTTTTGCAAGGTGAAGAATATAATATGCGCTAGACAATAATTGGAGGGATTCCTTTGAAAAAGATTGCCCGAATCGCGTCTGCCGTGCAGGTGTCCAGCACCATGGCCATTGATGTGTTGGCCAAGCAGATGAAAGCCGACGGTGTGGATGTGGCGAGCTTCGCCGCCGGAGAGCCGGATTTCAATACTCCGGCCCATATCAAGGCAGCGGCGGAGCGGGCCATCGCCGGCAATGTGACCCGCTATACCCCGGCCTCCGGCACGATGGAGTTAAAGCAGGCAGTATGCCGGCGCATGAGAGGGGACTGTGGGTTGGACTATGAGCCCTCCCAGGTAGTGGTGACCAGTGGAGCCAAGCACTGTGTATATATCGCGCTGCGGGCGCTGGTGGATCCCGGCGACGAAGTGATCCTGCCAGCCCCCTTTTGGGTGAGCTATCTGGAACTCATCAAAATGGCAGGGGGGGAGCCGGTGGTGGTCTCAGCCCCGGAGTGTGCTGGATTCAAAATAACGGCCGGGCAGCTGTCTGCGGCCATTACCTCCAAGACCAAGGCCCTTATTCTTAACAACCCGGGCAATCCTACCGGCATGGTCTACTCCAAGGAGGAGCTTGAAGCCATTGCCCGTGTGTGTGTGGAGAAGGATATATATGTCATCTGCGATGAAATCTATTATGGGCTGTTGTACGGTGGGGTGAAGTGCGTTTCCTTTGCGTCTTTGGGAGAGAATGTGAAGGAGCGGACCATCCTTATCAACGGCGTGTCCAAATCCTACGCCATGACCGGCTGGCGGATTGGCTATTTATTGTCCAACAGGGAAATTGCCAAGGTGATGGGCAATTTCCTCAGCCACTCCACCGGCTCTCCCAGCTCTGTGTCCCAGGCTGCATCGGTGGCCGCGCTCACCGGTTCCCAGGATTGCGTGGAGGAAATGCGCCGCGCCTTCGAGGAACGCCGGAATTATATGGTGGCGCGGGTGAACGCTATGGACGGTGTGAGCTGCCTTATGCCCGAGGGCGCGTTTTATATCATGATGAATATTGAGAAGCAGCTGGGCCGAACCCTCCATGGGGAGCTTATCCGCAGTGATTTCGACTTCGCTTCCGCGCTTTTAAAGCACGGCTTGGTGGCCGCAGTGCCTGGCAGTGGATTTGGGGCGCCAAATTTTTTGCGCTGGTCCTATGCCGCCAGCTTAGAGACCATCAAAAGGGGAATGGACCGGCTGGAGGAGTTTTTGATGGGCTAGCTTGCTGGTATGCCGGCATGCAGAGACAGGAGCAAGACTGCAAATAGAGCCTGATATGAACATTTGGCATTCTTAGAGCCTGGTTTAAAATCTCCAAAAATGCTGTTTGCCGGATCTTTTCACGCTATGCTTCGTTGGGATTTCTTGAAATAGCACAATGATTCCTGCGAAATCCCGCCTCGCCTGACGGGAAAATTCCTCGTCAACTGGCATTCTTTGAGATATGAAACAGGCTCTTAGAGCGGGAAGCGTGGATTCCGAAAAAAACCACAAAATATTGCGGAAAATGTTTGACATTTCCGGCTAGGTCTAGTATAATACCAGTCGTGCCATTATGCGAGGTGTGCCATGAAACTGGATTTAAAGCCTTTAGCCCAACAGCCCGGCGAGGTGCTCCCATTTGCCTTCCAGATGGATTTGTCCCATATGGAATGGAACGGGGCCAAGCCCTTTGCTCAGCCCATTTGCGTAAAAGGGCAGGTGAGTAACCGGGCGGGCGCCCTGGAGCTGAAGGCCCGGCTGGACACAGTGCTGTCCCTCACCTGCGACCGGTGCGCCAAACCATTTCAGCGGAGAAAATCGGTGGATTGCCAAACCTTGTTAGCGTTTGAGTTGGCTAACGGGGAGAGTGATGACATCGTAGAGCTGAACCGGGAGGGTGAACTGGAGCTGGATGGGCTGATGCAGGAGGTATTTCTCCTCGAAATGGACACAAAAAACCTCTGTTCCCAGGATTGCAAGGGGCTTTGTCCCGGTTGTGGCGTGGATTTGAATTTGGAAAAATGCCGTTGCAAACGGGAGACTGACCCGAGGCTGGCCGTGCTGGCCCAGCTGTTGGAGCCAGAGGAGCCAGAGCAGTAGTCCTTATGTCCGCGGACATTGACCAATAAGGAGGTGTCAAAATGGCCGTCCCGAAGAGTAAAGTATCCAAGCAGCGCAGGAATAAACGCCGTAGTTCCGTGTGGAAGCTAGAGACTCCCGGTATCAATACCTGTCCCAAGTGCGGTACCGTCACCCTGCCCCACCGTGTATGCAAGAACTGCATGAACTACAATGGCCGTGAGGTCGCTCCTGCCGAGAAGTAAATAGACGGAAAAAAGCTGCCGCTGGCCGGCAGCTTTTTTGTCGTATTCTGCTCAAAATTTTTCTTGTTTTCCCCTATCTTTTTTTTTACAGATTTGGTATACTACATTATAATGTGTGAAATATTGCCCGGTGCACTGCCTTACGGCTGCCGGGTATTCCGAGGCTGATATAGAATTAGGAGGGATGTCCCATGGCAAAGCCCCTGGTGGCCATTGTGGGCCGCCCCAACGTGGGTAAATCCATGCTGTTCAACAAACTCACCGGCAAGCGGCTGTCCATTGTGGAGGACACCCCCGGCGTAACCCGGGACCGGCTGTATGCCCAGGCGGAGTGGCGGGGCCGAACGTTTGATTTGGTGGACACCGGCGGCATTGAGCCGGGAACCGATGACCAGATTTTATCGTTTATGCGGGAGCAAGCGGAAATTGCCATTGCCTCCGCTACCGTCATCATCTTCGTGTGCGATATCCGCACGGGTATGACCGCCGCCGACCAGGAGGTGGCCGGGATGCTCCAACGCTCCCGAAAGCCGGTGGTGCTGGCGGTGAATAAAATGGATTCCACCGGCCATACCGACCCGGATATGTACGAGTTCTATAATCTGGGACTGGGGGATCCATATCCGGTTTCCGCTGTTCACGGCCACGGGACAGGCGATCTGCTGGACGCCTGTTTCGAGTTCTTCCCTCCGGAGAATCAGGAAGAGGAAGGGGATGATGTGGTCAAGGTGGCCATTATTGGCAAGCCAAATGTGGGGAAGTCCTCCCTGGTAAACCGTATTTTAGGTCAGGAGCGGGTCATTGTGTCCGATGTGGCGGGCACGACCCGGGACGCGGTGGACAGCTATCTGGAAAAGGACGGGCAAACATACCTCATCATTGATACGGCGGGGATGCGTAAAAAGTCCAAGGTGGATGACCGGGTGGAAAAGTTTTCTGTCCTCCGGGCTACCATGGCAATTGAACGCAGCGATGTGTGCGTTATCATGATTGACGCGCAGGAGGGCGTTACCGAGCAGGACACCAAGGTAGCGGGATTAGCCCATGAGGCGGGCAAGGCCTGTATCATTGTGGTGAACAAGTGGGATGCGATTGAGAAGGACGGCAAAACCATGCAGCGCATGGAGGAGGATGTTCGGCGGGATCTAAGCTATATGACCTATGCCCCGGTGCTGTTCATCTCCGCCCTCACTGGCCAGCGCGTGGACCGGCTGTTCAGCCTTATCGACAATGTGGTAAACCAAGCCGCCATGCGCATTCCCACCGGGGTGCTCAATCAGGTGCTCGGCGACGCCCAGGCCCGGGTGCAGCCCCCTACCGACAAAGGCAAACGGCTGAAAATATATTATATGACCCAAATCGGGGTGAAACCTCCTCACTTTGTTATTTTTTGCAATGATGCCAAGCTCTTCCATTTTTCTTACCAGCGCTACCTGGAAAACCAGATTCGCGCCACTTTTGGCCTGACAGGGACCCCAGTGCGTATAACTATCCGACAAAAGGGCGATAAGGAGGACTGACCATGAATTCTCGTATGCTGGAAGCGGCAGGCGTCAGCCCCGGCTGGCTGGCCGTAGCGGCTGTAGGCGTAGCTGTAGTGGCCTATTTTCTGGGATGCTTCAACGGCGCTGTGGTGGTGTCCCGCTACATCCTGCGGGACGATATCCGAGAGCACGGCAGTGGAAATGCAGGCCTGACCAACTTCTACCGCGTGTTTGGCGGACCGCTGACGGCGGTAGTCATCCTCAGCGATGTGCTGAAGGCGGTGGCGGCGGTGCTGTTTGCCATGTTTATTGCCGGAAGCATCTCGCCGGAACTGGTTACGCTGTCCAAATATTGGGGCGGCGCGTTCTGTATTCTGGGACACATGTTTCCCTGCACATTCCAATTCAGGGGAGGCAAGGGGGTGCTGTCCGGCGGCGCTATCGCCATTATGATTGGTATCGGCGGCGGCTCATACCAGAGCTGGTGGGTCCCCCTGGTGGTGTGGGGTGGTTTTATTATCCTGGCTGTGGCCACAAAATATGTCTCCCTTGGATCGTGCTGGGCCGGATTTTCTTTCCCGATTGTGTCAGGGTTGGTTTACCGGGATTCCCTGATTATTCTGCTGGCCGTCATCATGGGCGGATTGCTGCTGTGGAAGCACAGGGGAAATATGGTGCGCATTGTGAAGGGTACCGAATCCAAGTTTGTCCTACACAAGGGCAGCCGTTCTAAGTCGGCGCCGACCGATGTGACAGGGGCGGAAGGGGCATCCCCCGCCAAGGAGGAAGCCGGATCTGCGCCTAAGGCAGAATCGGAAGGCGAGAAGATGGACAGACAGTAAAAAATCTGGGCCCTGCGCAATGCGCAGGGCCCAGATTACGTTCCCTATGGAATCAAACAGCGCGGGTGACCTTGCCGGAGCGGAGGCAGCGGGTGCACACATAGACGTGCTTGG
>CATABD010000002.1 GCA_949494735.1 uncultured Oscillospiraceae bacterium | reverse complement strand
CCGGCGTTTTTGGCGGTAGTGCCGGTGCTGGCCCTGCTGTTCTACGCCGGGGCCTGGCTGACCATCGCCTTTCAGCAGGGTATGGCCGCACTCCGGGAGGAACAGGCCACTCACTACATGGAGTACCAGCAGACACAGGCAATCCGGGCGCGCATCCATGAGGCGGAACAGTTCTATACCAGCATCCGTGGGCTGAAACATGAAATGCGGGGCCACCTGACCAACATCAAGGGTCTGGCGCAGAGCGGCGAGTATGCCAGCCTGGAGGACTATATCACCAAAATGGACGAGAGCATGAGCGGCTTTGAGCTGACGCTCCAGACGGGCAACCCGGTCACGGATGTGATTGTCAACGATGTTCGGCGGCAGAGCCTGACCCTGGGCATCCGCTTCCAGGTGGAGCTCCATTACCCCGATCCGGGGGCCTATGACGCCTTTGATGTGGGTATCATCCTTCAAAATCTTCTGCAAAACGCGGTAGAGGCTTGTGAGAAGGTGGGTAAGGGTGAACGGTTTATTGTACTGACTGGAAAGAGAAAAGGACGTTTCTTTCTGATAGAGGTCAAAAACTCTTTTTCGGGTGAGGTGGTATTCGGGCAGGACGGCTTGCCTGTCACAACGAAACAGGAGGATGTCCCCATGCACGGGATCGGCCTTGCCAACGTGCGCCGGGAGGCGGAGAAGTATATGGGAGAATTGGAGCTGAAAGCAGTTCAGCAGGAATTTTCCGCAACAGTTCTATTGCAGGAAAGGAGTAGTTTATGAGCAGCATTATTCAGCCCAGCTACGGGCAAAAGGCATACGGCGTTCCCACAAAGGCCCGTGAGACAATGCAGACCGAAACAAAGGGCCGCAGCTTCCTTGATTTGGCGGTGCGGGCCAGCAGAGGCACGACTGATGTGCTGGAAATTAGCAGCGCGCCAGAAGTCACCAACGGAACCAGTACATCAAATGTGGATGCCTATAGGGAATATCTGTCATGGAAATATGGAAATGTGATAGTTCAAGATGTCGGAAAAGACCAACGGCGCATGGATTCTATTGGTGCGAGTACGGCTGGACACAATAATGTTGTAATTGCACCCAATATTTTAGAGCAAATGGCAAATGACCCACAAAAAGCTGCCTACTATGAAAGTAAAATCCAGGCGGGGCTTAATAATTTCCCAAAAGTTCAAGCTCAAGCATCGGCAGCAGGATTTGAAGTACAATCCTACGGTGTGGGCATCGAAGCGGATGGTACAGTATATACCTATCTTTGTGCCGATCTAAAGCCAGAGGTACGGGCAAAAATAGAGGCTAAAATTAAAGCAGAACAGGAAGAAAAGCAAAATCGGCGACAAAAATATCAAAAACTTAGCGAGGCAGCAGCGGAGCGTAGGGCTATGTGGGAGCGTGTCGCACAGGCAGAAATGTTAAAAAAATCTTTTTCCAATTCTTCTGACATTAGTGATCTGCTGAAAACTCGGTTGATATTTGCTCCTACCGTTACGCCGGAAGTGTCTCTACCAACAGGAGCAAATATGTTTTTCCTCAATATGGTATGAAACAGGAAGGGTGAAACAATGAGCAATACGATTCAACCGAGTTACGGGACACAGGCATACAGCACCCCCACAAAGGCCCGTGAAACAAAGCAGACGGGGACGCCGGGCAGCAGCTTCATGGATATGGCGGCGCAGGCCAGTAAGAGCAAGGCTGACACGTTCACCACCGGCCTGGGTGGTTTGACAGGCATGGCGGCGATGCCCACCAGCCTGATGATGGATTTGGCGGTTCGGTCTGGCGGACAGGTGCAGGCCGGGGGAACGGAGGCGGTGGAGGCCCCCTCTCTGGAAACCATGCTGAAAGCGAAATATCCCAACATCCACTACCACGTTTTTGACGCCAGCAGCGGTTATTGGCGCACCCGGAACGACTATCCCCACTACCTGCTGTACCAGGATGGGGACAAGGCAAAGGAAACGCTGGAGAATTGGCAGCCCACCGGGGCCAATCCCTTCTACGGTTCCATAGACGGCAGATTTACCGCTCCCAAGGAGATTCACGCCCTGGGCAACGTCCCGCCTGGGAGCAAGGCGGTGGTCATTCATCCCAAGGTGCAGGAGCGCATGGAGCAAGACCCGTCCTACGCCCAGGAGATTTTTGCGAAGATCGACACATGGTTTGCCTTTGATGTGGCGCGGAACGAGGCCATTATGCCCGGATGCACAGCCGGTATGTCCCAGGCCGTTGCCATCGGAGAGGACGGCAATATCTGTAATGCCTGTTCCAGCAGTCCCGGCAGGATCACCTACTCCAAGAGCGGTTCTGACGATGAAGAAAGCTGGTGGGATTTGCGTATGGCCCGCCACGCCGAGTTTATGAAGCTGGCGGTGGAAAAGCAGATTCAGCGGCATATTCAGGCTGACCAACTGGCCGCGTCCGCTGCGGCGAAGTCCCAGCTTGCCGCCATGCTGACGGGCGGGAACCTGCGGGAGATTTTTGGCAGCGAGATTGCCGGTATTCCCACCGAAACCGTTCTGGCAATCACGCAGTCCCAGGTTTGGGGCGGCGGAGCAATTTTGTGAGTATCCCTCTCAAAATAAAGCGGAAGGACGTGGCTCAAATAATGGGCCTTGTCCTTCCGCTTTTTGTTCAGATAACCATAGCAGTCTGTTACCCTTTATACGTTGGGTTTACCCTGTCGTGCTCCAAGCCCAAATCGAAGCCCAGCGCAGCGGGTTCGATTTGGAGAGGAGGGGCAGTGAAATGAACGAGCTTTCGGCAGAGTCGGAAGCGAGGGATATGGAACTTGCCCCGACGACGCTGTGGACACGGCCGCTGAACTCGGCTGCGGCGTAGGCCGCGTGTGTCCTGTGATTCCTCCGGCTGAGATCGGGATGCGCTGCCCTGCGCCGCCGGACTGGCACGATGCCAGGGCGCAGGGGGTGGGGCAATAATGGGGCCCCCGCAAAGTCGAATGACTTTGTGGGGAGAGGAGGAGCAGCGGAATGAGCGAGCTTTTGGCAAAGCCGGAAGCGAGCGATGTGGAGCTTGCTCCGACGACACGGTCCCGTGAGGTTGTCGTCCCTGGAACCCCCGCAAACCTCAAAGCGGAGAGGGTGTCTATCTGGCTGATGTTCGGTGTTCTTTGTCCCCCATGGCCGGCGGCTGGCAAGACCGCGCGGCTGTCCCGGTGGGCAGGGGTAAAGAAGCGCAAAAAGGGTGCGGGAAGTTGTGGAGACGCTGAAGCGTCCAACTTTCCGCACCCTTTTATGAGCGCATGGTCATTTGTTTTTCTGCCCTGGAAGGGCCAACTCATTCTCAGCTAAAAAGCTGTGTAAGGAATCATAAAGTCAGCCGATGGGCGCAGTGCCCCCGTAGGGGCACCAGCACAAGCGGCTGACGCGTACAAACCCCAGATACACCTCGCCCGGCATCCCTGCTGTTTTTCCGGCAGGGCCAGCGTATCTGACAACGTGCGCAATGCGAACCCTTCGCTCCCAAGCTGGCAATACCAGCCTGCCCTCCTGCGTGAGGAGGAAACGCGCATAGAATCAATTAACAACGACACTGCACCACAAGATATTGAACTTGTCAATTATAATTTTCCATATATAGCGCTTTATTGTAAAAGCGTGTACCGTGTGCGGCAGCATGACCGTTCCAATACGTATAAGCATTATAAACTGTACCTTTGATAATCGCGCAGAAGTATTGAATCCAGCAAGGACATATGCTCTGCATGGGCATAAATATGTTTGGAGCCCTCCATCCAATTCGTGACGGAGGGCTCCAAAAGTGAATGAGAAGAACGCTATTTTAACAATTCCGGCCCACTACCACACTATCTTATGCCCCAAGGTCCGCGGCGCTGATGGTGAAGTCCCCGGTGAGCTGGTCGCTGACGGCGGTGACGTAGTGCAGCTTCAGGGGGTCGCCCTCAGCGGTCATTTCCAGGCCGTTGGCGTTGGTGACGGTGAGGACGCCGCCCTCGTAGGTGTAGATGCCCTTGTCCTCAATGCTGTGCAGCTCGAAGAAGAAGCGGTAGGTTCCGTCGCTGTAGAAGGTCAGGGTGGTGGCCCCATCGTCGCTGGGTACAGTGGTAATCTCAGACGCCTGGGCCGCCCCGCTGCTGGGCTGTGCGCCCAGATCCGCAGCGCTGATGGTAAAGTCGCCGGTGAGTTGGTCGCTGACGGCGGTGATGTAGTGCAGCTTCAAGGGGTCGCCCTCGGCGGTCATCTCTAGACCATTGGCGTTGGTGACGGTGAGGACGCCGCCCTCGTAGGTGTAGATGCCCTTGGCCTCAATGCTGTGCAGCTCGAAGAAGAAGCGGTAGGTTCCGTCGCTGTAGAAGGTCAGGGTGGTGGCCCCGTCATCGCTGGGTACAGTGACGATTTCAGTGACCTCACCGTCGGGCTCCTCGCTGGGCTCCGGCGCTCCGTCTTCTTCCTTGCCGCCGGGTTCGTTGGGAGGCGCGGCGCCGGTGTCCACGCTCATCCGGTTGCCGCTGGCGTCGTCCAGGCTCACGGTCCGGTCCGGGCCGAACATGGCCCAGAAGTCGGCCCGCTCGGTCATGACCCCGCCGGGCAGCTCCACCGGGAACTGGAGGCTGCTGGTGTCATAGGACATATTGTAGCCGCCGATGTCGGAGTAACCGTTGTAGACGATCCGGGTGGCCTCGCTGAGCTCGCAGGGGGTGGCCCCATCGGTGGAAGCGCCCATGGTGTAGGTGCCGTAGGCCGAAGTTACCGTGTTGGACAGCAGCATACTGTAGCCGCAACTGGAGGTGGATGTAGTCATCTGATAGGTGCCGTCCCCGTAAAGGGTCAGCTCGTACTGCACGTAGTCGTTGTCGCCCATGGCGTTGCCCGCGATCTCGTTGTAGATGTAGGAGCCGGTGATCTCACTGCCGCCCGTGCCAGCGGAGCCTCCGCCCAGCAGCTTGGTGCCCGCGATGCCGCCCACAAGCCCAACCACCAGGGCCGCGATGGTCAGGATCACTACGATCTTCTTTTTCACAATATCGTCCCCCTCTGCTTGCGCAGCTTCCGTTTTCGGTTTGGATTTGATGGTTTTCACCAGCCGCATGGTGGTGAGTACGATCAGGATAAAGCACCCGCCGAACACCACGATATTGGCGATGGTGAGCGCGATCTCCCACGGGGCGGGCATGGAGGCCTTGCCCGCCCCCTCCATGGCGTTGGAGGTGGTCACCGTGTAGATCACGTTTTTCGCCGAGCGCTGGACGCTGGCCATCACGGTGGCGTTTTTCGTCCAGTCCATGGTGGAGCCGTCCATCTCCGTGTAGGCGTCCAACAGCCAGTAGTTTTTGTTGGTGTTGAGCCACAGGTCGGTGCCCGCAGACAGGCCGGAGACGATGTCCTGGTAGAACATGGCGGGCACGGAGGCCTGGTCGGTGATGACCGCGCCCTCAAAGCCCCACTCGTCCCGCAGCACGTTGGTCATCAGACCCTTGTGGGCCCCGGACCAGGTGGCCCCCAGCCGGTTCATGGAGGCCATGGCCGCATTGGTATTGCCCTGGGTGACGGTGTACTCGAAGCCCTTCAGGAACACCTCCCGGATGGCCTGCTCGTTGGCGAACACGGCCACGCCGTAGCGGTTGGTCTCCTGGTCGTTGAGGGCGAAGTGCTTCATGTAGGTGATGACGCCCTTCTCCCGGGCGCCCCGCACCTCGGCGGCGCTGATCTGGCCGGAGAGGAAGCCGTCCTCGGAGTAGTACTCGAAGTTCCGCCCGCTGTAGGGGGAGCGGTGGATGTTCACGCCGGGGGCGTACCAGCCCGCCACCCCCGTGTTGATGGAGTCCTCGCCCACACTGAGACCCAGGCGGTGGATCAGCTCGGTGTTCCAGGTGCTGGCCATCACCACCTCCACCGGGTAGGCCATGGCGCTCTGGCCACCCACCAGGGTGCCGGAGATGCCGGAGGGGCCGTCCTTGTCCTGGGTGGCGGGCAAGCCGATGCCGTCCACCTGGACGGTGGCGTAGCCGCCCAGCCGCACCAGCCGCATAGCCTGTTCGGGGGTGAGGGCTTCCGCCAGTTCCTGCCACGCGGGGTCGCTGTAGTCCGTCCCGGTGAGGTCGGACGCCTTGTGCCCTGTCTGGGCCTCAAAGGTGGGCATGGCCTCCGACCCGGTGCCCACCACATCCACGCCCCGCTTCCACTCCAGATCCTTCAGCAGGGTGCCGGGGGCCTGCCATGAACCGCCCTGGTAGGTCTCCGGCCAGGTACCTGCCCAGTCGCTTCGGGAGAGGTAGCGGAAATCACCGTCGTAGTAACGGATGTCCGTGTCCTGGAACTGGTTGGAGACGGCTTTGCCGGTAGCCATGGAGACGGCGTAGGTAGTGCTGTCCTGGGCGTCCACGGTGGTCTTCCACGCCATGGAGGCGTCGCCGTCGGCGTCCATCCCATCTTTGGCGGAGTAGCCCTTGGCCGCCAGGATGTTGTTCAGGCCGTCGTGGACGTCGCATCCGGCGGCGAAGTAATAGTCCCCCGCGTCCAGGATGTAGGTTCCCGCGCCGTTGGCGTCATAGGTTTTCATGACCTCTTTAGGCACGGTGACGGTGACGGTCTCCGACTTGTCCGGCTCCAGCAGGGCGGTCTTGGCGAAGCCAACCAGCTCCACGGCGGACTTTTCCACCCCGTTGGTCCGGTCGTAGTCGGTGTAGGGGGACTGCATATAGACCTGCACCACGTCCTTGCCGGCACGGTCCCCGGCGTTGGTTACGGTGACGGACACCTCGAAGCCGTCCTCGCCCTCCTTTACCTGATAATCCGACCAGTCAAACCGGGTGTAGGACAGGCCGTGGCCGAAGGGGAACTGGACAGTGGTGCTGTAGTCATAGTCTCCTGCGTTTCCCTGGCCCAGCACCGCGTCCTCATACCGGGTCTCATAATAGCGGTAGCCCACATAGATGCCCTCGGCATACACCAGGTACTTCCCGCCGTTGGTGACGGTGCTGTTGGTGATGGAGTAGTCCCCCAGGTTGGCCGCGGAGGGGGCGCTGAGGGAATCGTAGGCGTAGGTGTCCACCAGCCGCCCGGAGGGGTTGACCTCCCCGGCCAGGGCCTTGCCGATGGCGTAGATGCCCTCCTGTCCCACGCCGCCGCACCACAGGCAGGCCTTCACGTTGGCGTAGGCCGGGTCGTCCAGGAAGCCCAGCTCCAGGGTGTTGTTGCTGTTGAGTACCAGCACCACCGTGTCGAATCTCTCACAGGCCATGGACAGCAGATCCAGCTCATCCTTGTCCAGCTCCAGGTAGCGGTAGCCGGAGGCCAGGGGTTGGGTGGGAATGTCCGAGCTCTCGCCGCCGCTGCGCCCGATGCAGACGATGGCCGCGTCGCCGTACTGGGCGAAGCTGTCCTTCACGGACTGGGTGTAGACGCCGGCGGGCACCTCGTTCACCGCGAAATCACCCTTGCCAGTCTCGTCGGGGACGCTCTTGCGGTAGTCCTTTCCCGGGCCGGTGAGGTAGAAGTCCCACAGGGCCGGGTTCACCTGGAAGCCGGACTTCTCCAGTGCCTGCTTCAGGTTGGCCGCCTTAGAGGTGTCCACCGAGCCGGAGCCCGCGCCGCCGTAGACGAAGTCCACGCTGTCCTGCCCGAAGACGGACACCGCCGCCCCGGATTTCAGGGGCAGGGCACCGTCCTTGTTTTGCAGCAGCACCATGCCCTCCTCCTCAATCTCCAGGCACAGCGCCTCGGACTCCGCCGTGGTGACGGTGCCCGACCCGCTCAGGTACACGGTGATGAGTTCCCGGTAGGTGTCCGCAAAATAGTTGCCTACCAGCATTCCCACGATCAGCGCCGCGCAGACCACATAGATCACGACGGCCTTGGCCGTACTGATGGGCTTGAGCTGCCGGGGCTGTTTTTTGCCGCTCTCCTTCATTTCCTTACTCCTTCCTGATCAAATTTTGCTGTTTCGGTTGCCGATGGCGCTACCTTAGCAGAAAAATCAGGCGCTGAATAGGGGGGTGGCAGGATTTGCAGATACCAGGCAGAATTTGCGCGGGTGTCAAAAACAAGCCGGGATTTTTGTGCAGTTTGAACGTAAGAAAACCGCCCCGTCGGGGCGGTTTTCCAATCTATTTCGGAGGGGTCGGCAGCGTAATTTGCAAAATAAACACCCCGTCCTGCACGCTGACGCACATGGTCCCGCCGTACTTCCGGGCCAGGTAGCGGATGCTTTTCAGGCCGAAGCCGTGGTTGGCCCGGTCCGCCTTGGTGGTGAGCGGCAGGCCGTCCTCCCGTTGGGGCAGGGCGCCGCAGCAGTTGTTGGTCTGGATGCAGACAAAGCCGCTCTGCCCCCGGATGGTGAGGCTTACCACCCACTTGTCCGGGTCAGGGAGTCCCTCCACCCCCTCAATGGCGTTGTCGATGGCGTTGCCCAGCAGGGCGTAGAGGTCGGGCACCGACAGGAAGCCCAGTTGCGCCCCGTCCACCGAGCAGGAGAAACGGATGCCCCGGCGCTCGCAGGCGAAGGCCTTTTCCGCCAGGATGGTGTTGAGCACCTCGTTGTCCGAGTAGACCAGCCGCTGGTACTCCTGGAGGCTGGCCTCCGTCTCGCCGATGAAGCGCCGCCGCTCCCCCTCGTCCGCCTGCCGCAGGGCCCGGAGGGTGTGCTTCAGGTCGTGGACCGTCCGGTTTACCATGTCGATGAGCTCCTTGGAGTAGGCGTAGTGCCGCCCGCTGTCCCGGAGCATCTGCTCGATGACCACCCGTTCCTGACCGGAACGTACCGCCGACAAGGTTTGGTACTGTACAGACAGGATGAGAAAGCACACCATCCCGCCCAGGGCAGCCCCCAAAAGCCGCGCCTCCTCCACGAACTCAAACAGGTGCTGGCAGGCAAAGGTGCAGGCAATAAGCACTGTGAGCAGGAACAGGTTGGCGCCGATTCGGGCGGGTTTGTCCTCAAACATCCGCCCGCCGCAAGCGGTGAGCCGGGGTGAAAAGGTGAGGTACATGGGCACGAAAAACAGGCAGCAGCCCGCTGCGCTCACAAGGATGTAGAGGAGGAGGCGCTCCGGCAGGGCGGGCCACACCGCCCGGGCCAGTACCTCATGGACCAGGACGTACACAAAATGCTGGGCGGCATAGCCGGCGGTGCAGAAGTAGAGGGCGTCGCTCACCGTCAGGGAGAAGCACAGCCGGGAGAACAGCATGGTGGCCACCGCCAAAAGGATGTAGCCGGAGCTGACGGCGGCGTATCCCCAGACGCCGGGGAGGGAGGACCCCAACGCCAGCAGGGGAAAGTGGATCAGGGACAGCAGGGACAGGGCGGGGACGCCCAGCAGCACCAGCGGCGCGAAGTTTTTCCGCCGTTTGGCGAAGGGCAGCAGAAAGATGAAGTCCGCCGCCAGCAGCTCCCAAATAAACCGGAGCTCCTCAAATACGCTTTGCGCCGTCATGGGGCCAGCCCTCCCAAGTAGCGGGAGAACTTTTCCATAAACTCCAGCCGCTTCCCCCGGCTGAGCTTCACCCGCTCGCCCCCCACCAGCACGTCCTGCTTCTCAATTCCCTTTACGTGCCGGAGGTTGACCAGGAAGCTTCCGCCGCACCGGGCGAACAGGCTGGTCGGCAGCTCCGCCTCCGCCTGGCTGAGGGAACCCCGCACCCGGTAGTCTCCGTCCAGGGTGTGGTAGGTCAGGTAGTGGAGGGAGGACTCCACGTACAGCAGCCGGTCGGAGGGCACCAGCACCATGCCGTCCGCCGTGTGGAGGGTCAGCTGGGCGCTCTGGTTCAGCCGGGCGTAGCGCTGCGCCTTTTTCAGCTTCAGGGCGAACTCCTCATAGGAGACGGGCTTGATGAGGTAGTCCACCGCGTCCACCGCATAGCCCTGGAGGGCATACTGGGGCATATTGGTGACGAACATCAGCACCACGTTATCCCCCAGTTCCCGGATGCGCCGGGCGGCGTCCACGCCGTTGAGCCCTGGCATGTCGATGTCCAGGATCACCAGGTCGAAGTCCGGCTGGTATCGGGCCAGGAAGTCCGTCCCGCTGGGGTACAGTACAGTCTCCCACATTCCGCCGCCCTCCTCCTGATACCGCCGCAGGTGGTCTTGCAGCACCTGGGCGTCCGAGCGCACATCGTCCACAATGGCGACCCGCATATGCCAGCCTCCCTCCAACATTCACAGATATAATTTCATTATACCGCGCGGTGAATCGGCACGCAAGCAAACTATGATTTTCTAAAATTGCTGTTTATTTTCTGTTTTATATCTATTGATAAACTGCGCTAAATTGGGAATGTGAAAGCAAACATAGGAATATACAAAACAAATTGCCTGTGCCATAATCCAAAATAAGGGAAGCGCCCAAGGCGCGGAACGGAACAATACAGAGAAGAAAGAGGAGGTAAACCATGGACAACGCAACCCGCACCCAAAAGGGAGGTCTGCTGGGCAACCTGTTCCAGGGCAGCTTCTGGAACTCCCGCATCACCTCCGCCAACGTCCGGGGCAAAGAGCTGTGGCTGGGCTATGTGCTGGGGCCCTTCGGCATGATGCTGCTGCAGTCCATCGTCAACAGCTACTTCAACCAGTATCTCACCGATGTGCTGGGCTTCACCGTCAGCCGGGGGGCCTGGATCGCCAGCTTTATGGTGCTGTTCCCCCTGCTGTCCAAGATCGTGGACGCCCTCACCAACGTGGGCATGGCCAAGATCCTGGACAACACCACCTGCCGCCAGGGCAAGCTGCGCCCCTGGTTCATCCTGTCCATCCCCATCGTGATCGTCAGCGTGCTGATGCTGTTCTGGATTCCCTTCGCGTCCCCTGTGGCCCAGGCGGTGTGGATCGTAATCGCCTATAACCTGTTCTACTCGGTGGGCTACACCATGTGGTACATGGCCTATGAGCTGAGCGCGGCCCTGTCCACCCGGAATTTCAGCCAGCGCAAGAACAACTCCATGGCCGGACAGATCACCAAAAACATTGGCACCGGCATCATATCCATCCTGTTCCCCACCATCCTGTCCGCCGTGTGCGCCATGGTGGGCGGAAACAACCGGAGCGGCTACCTGCTGTGCATGTCCATCATGTGCTGCGTGGCGGTGCCCCTCACCTTCCTGCAGTACTTCTTCACCCGGGAGCGCATCACCGAGGAGCGCCGCAACCAGTACGGCGTGGTGGGCGGCGAGACGGTCAAAATCAAGGAAGCCTCTTTTATGGAGCAGTTCCGGGCCTGTATCAAAGACAAGTACTGGATCATGCTGATCGTCATGATCCTGCTCTACCAGGTGCTCAACGCCATGAAGGGCATCTCCCAGGTGTACTACAGCGGCTGGGTGGTGAACGGAAACGCCTACGGCGAGTACGCCGCCATCCAGGCCAAGTTCACCATGATCTCCATGGCCCCCATGGGCCCCGGCCTGCTGCTCCTGCTGCCCGCGTTCAAGAAGTTCGGCCGCACCAAGGTCATCATCGTGGGCTCCGTGCTGGCCATGCTGGGCTCCGCCGCCGCGTTTTTCAGCCCCGGCAAGACCAGCGCCATCTACGGCGGCACCGCCCTGGCCTCCATCGGCACCATGACGTTCATCTACTCCCTGATGACCTTCATCGGCGACAGCATCGACCACGTGGAGTACTCCCAGGGCGTCCGGGTAGAAGGCTTCACCGCCGCGCTGGTGGGCTTTGCGGAGATGTTCTCCAAAGGTATCGGTCAAGCGCTGTTCAACCTGGGTTTGGCCGTGACCAAGTATGACACCCCGGAGCAGATTGGTTCCTTCATCAACAAGAAAGGCCAGGAGATCGCTCTGTACGCCGATCAGACCGCCGGGGCCACCAACTGGATCAATTTCTCCTTCCAGGGCAGCTTTTTGCTGATGGGCGTGCTGTTCTTTGTGCTGTTCGTGTTCTTCTTCAAGATTGAGCGGAATATGCCCACTGTCCAGGAGGCGCTGGCAGAGAAAAAGCGCAAGGAATGCGAGGCCATGGGCATCGAATACATCCCCCAGAAGGAGCTGGAGCGCCGGGAGCGCGCCGCCCAGAAGGAGGAGGCCGAGACCAACCGTGTCAAGGAACTGAGAGAATACTGCGCCAAACGCGGCTTGGATTTTGACAAGGAAAACCAAAAGGTGCTGGACAAGCGGGCCGCCAAGGAGGCCAAAAAGGCACAGCGTAAAAAGAAATAGGGCAGGCATGAAAAAATCCGGGGAGGGCGCGCCCTCCCCGGGTTTCCGGGTATCTGCTTATGGGGCCTGCCGCTCCGCCCGGTACTGGGCGGGAGACTGGCCGGCAATGCGTTTGAACACCACGGAAAAGTGGCTAGCGGTGGCAAATTGCAGCTCTAACGCAATGTCTGCCACGGGCATATCTGTGCAGGAAAGCAGCATTTTGGCCCGTTCTACCCGCGCGATCTGAAGATAGCCATTCACAGTGCAGCCCACCTCCGCCTTGAACCGGCGGGACAGGTAGTATTTGTTATAGCCCAGCCGCTCCGCCAGCCGCTCCAGGCTGAGGGGCTCCTCAGCGTGGAGCTCCATATAATCGCAGCAGCTTTGAATCTCTTGAGAGAACTTGGGGTTGCTCCGGCAGGCGTGGACCTTTTCAATGAAGTCTTGGTACATTTTGTTTTTCAGCGCCAGGGCCTCCGTCATGGTGTGGGTGAGGAACAGCTTTTGAATGTATTGATCCCCTGTGGTATAGGCCAGCTCCGGGGACAGCCCGCCCTCGATGGCCGCCCGGGTGCACAGGCTGGTGAGGATGGTATACGCGATCTGTGCCTGCCCCAGGGGGTCGGGCACATAAGGTTGGAGCGTACCGATGTTGGAGGCATAGCTCAATACACCCGCGCTGTTCAGGTCCCCCTCCCGCACCATTTGCAACAGCATCCGTTCCGCCCGGTATACGTTCATCCGGTCCCGGGGGACAACCCGTTCCGCCGGGCTGTCCGACAGGGTGTTTTGATGGTGGAGGCCGCTCAGCGGGGTCCGCCGCCCGGTGACGCACCGGCCCAGCATGGCTGCGTACCGAAAGAACACGGACACCGGCAGGGTGGGGATGCGCTCCAGCCCCGCCAGCAGCCGCTCCTTGTATGCCGGGGAGCCCTCCGCCGCTGCGGCCACCTGCCGCCGGGCGTGCTCCATCATCTGGGGGGACAGGCTGGAGGTAAGGCAAGGCCCGATGACGTGCAGGCGGAAGCGCATATCTTCCCGGAACTCCCACACCCCGGCCCAGGCCATATTGGCGGCGCTGGACAGCAACATGGGGGCCTCCGTCTGGGCGGCCAGGGCGTACTCCAGACAGCCGGAATGGCGGAAGATGGGGTGGAACACCGTCTCCTCCGGGCAGCTGCTGGCCATGAGGGAGCCGTCCCCGTCGTAGCACCAGTAGTAGATGGGCTCGTCGCAGGCGATCAGCTCCCGGAACAGCATCAGGTTGTTTTGCAGCTCCATATCCTCACCCCATTGAATTTCTGCCTATGTATCATAACACAGGAAAACACCCTTGTATAGGGATTTTTTAGGAGGAAACCATATGCCGAAAATAAACAAGGTCGTGGCGACTGTTTGGTATAACAAGGAAGACATGCGCGCCCTTCGCCAAGTCTTTCCCCAGGCAGAGTTCAAGTACGTGGACTTTTACGACAAGGAAACGCTGGCCCGGGAGGTGCGGGACGCCGACGTGGCCATCCTTCTGGGGGATGTGGATCCCTGCCTGCTGGGAGAAAACACGCTGAAGTGGATCCACTGTGACCACGCGGGGCTGAACGGCTCCGCCCGACCTGAGGTGTTTGCACGAGGCATCCCGGTGACCGGCGCGGCGGGCCGCAGCGCCCCGGTGCTGGCGGAACACTGCATCTACTTCATGCTCCAGCACTGCTACCACACCAAGGAGCTGCTGGCCGCCCAGGAGAAGGGCCAGTGGGGGGTGGAGGGCTCCAACCAGTGGCGGGGGCTGTATGGCCGCACCGCCGGGATCATCGGCATGGGGAACAACGGACGGATGCTGGCCCAGCGCCTCCACGCCATGGGCATGAAGCTGATGGGCTACGACAAGTTCCCCATCAAGGGCGTGGACTACCTGGACGCCAAGTTCAGCGCCGCTGACGGGGACACCATCGACCCCATCCTGGCGGAAGCGGACTTTATTATCCTCACCCTGGCCCTCACCGACGAGACCTACCACATGATGAACGCGGAAGCCTTTGCCAAAATGAAACCGGGGGCATTCCTGGTGAACATGGCCCGGGGCGGCGTGGTATGCACGGAGGATTTGGTGGCGGCGCTGGAGAGCGGCCAGCTGGGCGGCGCGGGGCTTGACGTGTTCGAGGAGCAGCCCCTCCCCGCGGATCATCCTTTGTGGCGGATGCCCACCGTATATATCACCCCCCACTGCACGCCCCAGGTTCCCCACCGGGCAGGGCGGAGCATTGAGATCATCCGGGAGAACGCCCGCCGGTTCGAGGCCGGGGAACCCCTGCTGAATTTGATGAAGCCGGAAGACGCCGTCACCGGGGAGGAGACCGAGAGCGGCTGGGCCCGAATGATGAATTCGGGGCTGACCAAGGAGCAGATCGAAAAGCTGGACCTGGAAAAGTTCCTGGGCAGGCGGGGTTGGACCGACCTGTCCGAGTGGATGTGAGGGGGGCTTTCATGGGCGAGACAAAACACTGGTGGGAGGACTATCCCTGGCGGATGATTCAGACCAACCTCCGGGAAACCGACATGGCGGATTTAGACGCCAAGCAGTATGTCCGGGACGTGAAGGATTTCGGGGCCACGGTGGTGATGGTGAACGCCGCGGGCATCATCGCCAGCTATGACACCAAAGTACCCTGCCACACCAAGAGCGAATTCCTGACAGGGGACAGCCTTCGCACCCTGCTGGAGGAGTGCCATAAGGTGCGCCTGCGGGTCATCGCCCGGACGGACTTCTCAAAAATACGGTATCCCGTGTATGAGGCCCACCCGGACTGGGCCTTCCGCACCGCCCAGGGGGAGATCGTCAACTGCAACGGCGACGTGCAGGTGTGCCCCAGCGGCGGCTATGCGCAGGAGGGCGTATATGACATCCTGCGGGAGCTTTTCACGGAGTTTCCCTTTGACGGCATTTTCTTCAACATGAGCGGGGCCTTTGTCACCGGCTACGGCGGGGAACGGTACGGCCCCTGCATGTGCCAGCGCTGCCGGAGCGCCTACAAAGCGGCCACCGGCCAGGACGCCCCCAAGAGCGGAATGCGGGACCCCGGCTTTATGAAATACCTTGGCTTTCAGACCAAACAGATCCAGGCCAACAAGATGAAGCAGTACCGCCTCATGAAGGAGCTGAACCCGGAGCTGGCAGTGAACGGTTTCGACTACACCCGCGCCGAGTGTAATACGGATATCGGACGTGGACCGTGGGTGTACGGGGCCTCCTCCAATGCCCGTTCCAACGGCGGCTGGGGCCGGACGGTGGACAACGCCAGCGTGGATTTCATGTCCTTCCGCTACCGGGACAGCTCGGTGTCCCCGGCGCTGATGGCCCTGCGGCAGTGGCAGACCCTGGCCAACGGCGGCGGACTGAGCCTGTACGTTATGGGGCGGCTGGACAACCACCGGGACGTGTCCTCCTTCGCCCCCACCAGGCGGGTGTTCCAGTTCCAGAAAGAACATGAGGCCCTGTTCAACGGCCTCACCTCCGCCGCGCAGGTGGTGGTGGTCCGGAAATGCGGCATGGCGCTGAATGCCCCGGAGGTGGACGGCTGGGTGCAGGCCCTGACGGAGAGCCATATTCCCTTCGACGAGGTGAAGCTGCCGGACCTGACAGCGGAGAAGCTGGAGGGAAAAACGGTGGTGATCCTGGGCGGCGCGGGAAAGCTGCCGGAGAGCCTGGGGGCGCTGCTGGACGGCTTTGCCTGGGAGGGCGGCACGGTGATCGCCTCCGGGGACACGGCTGGGCTGGGCTGTCTGGGGATCAGGGCCCTGGGAGAGCGCAAAACGGGCCTGATGTCCTCCGCCTTTGAGGTGGGAGAGAGGGACAAGACGGCCTTTCCCCGCTGCGCGGAGGCACCCATCCTTCCCATCGGCCCGGAGCTGCAAATGGTGGAGTTTGGGGAGGGGACAGAGCGATACCTCCGCCTCATCCCCGAACACCCCTACGGCCCGCCGGAGCGGTGCTATTACACCGAGACCGCCGATTACCCCGGTGTCACCGTCCATCCCTACGGCGCGGGGCAGAGCGTGTACATCCCCTGGAACGTCGGGAGCTTCTATTTCGAGCAGGGCTGGCAGAACACGCTGAACGTGATGCAGGACGTGCTGTTCTCCCTGTGCCGCCTCCCGGAACTGGCCCCCGGCCTGTCCCCCATGGTGGAGCTTACCCTGGCGAAAAAGGACGGCCTGCTGCTGGCCCAGTTGGTGAACGCCTCCGGGTGCTTCGCCAACCGCTGGTTCCCACCCGTGCCCGTCCGGGATATCCGGCTGGAGCTGCCGGGGCTGGCGGGCAAACAAGTCCGCGCCCTCAACGGCGGAAGTGCTTCCAGTGAGGGTAAGGACGGCAAACTCATTGTGCATTTAGACGTACTCAACGAGTACGAAGCCATCATCATTGAATAAAAAGGAGTGCATTTCATTATGAAAATTGGACTGATCGGACTGGGCATCATGGGCAAGCCCATGGCGAAGAACATCCTCAAGGGCGGCTACACCGACCTGCTGGTGAGCGACCTGAACCAGGCCGCCGTGGACGAGGTGGTGGCCGCCGGGGCCAAGGCTGCTTCCAATCAGGAGATCGGCGAGAGCTGCGACGTGATTCTCACCATGCTGCCCAATTCCCCCCACGTGAAGACCGTCATGTTGGGCGAGGGCGGCGTGGCCTCCTACATGAAGCCCTACGCTACCTTCATCGACATGAGCTCCATCAACCCCGTGGCCTCCCAGGAGATCGCGGCGGAGTTGGCCAAGAAGGGTGTGGAGATGCTGGATGCCCCCGTGTCCGGCGGAGAGCCCAAGGCCATTGACGGCACCCTGTCCTTTATGGTGGGCGGCAAGCAGGAGGTCTTTGACAAGTTCAAGCCTTTGCTGGACACCATGGGCGGCTCCGTGGTGCGCTGCGGCGACGTGGGCGCGGGCAACACCACCAAGCTGGCCAACCAGATCATCGTGGCCTGCAACATCCAGGCTCTGGCCGAGGCCCTGACCCTGGCCCAGAAGGCGGGGGTGGACCCCCAGCTGGTGTTCGAGGCCATCCGGGGCGGCCTGGCGGGCTCCACCGTCATGAACGCCAAGGCCCCCATGATGATCGCGGGTAACGATCAGCCCGGTTTCAAGATCGACCTGCACATCAAGGACTTGAACAACGCTCTGGATTGTGCCCATTCTGTCGGCGCACCCGTGCCTATGACAGCCCAGGTGCAGGAAATACTCCAATGGATGCACAATCACGAGGGTGGACAGAAGGACCACTCCGCCATCGCCCAATATTACGAATACCTGACCGGTATCCAGATTGGCCGATAAAACCAAGGGGGCCGCTGCCATTGGGACATGATGACAGCGGCCCTTCCCATCGTGGTTTGGAGGTGGCGAATATGCCCCAATATTCCTACCGTCCGGAGCTGAAGCGGCCCAAGGCCCTGGGCGGCATCGATTTCGGCAACCCGGCCCTGGCCCCCATGGTGGGCTTGGTGGTGCAGAACCTGCGCAAGAACACGCGGGCCTACGGCCCGCCGGGCGGCATGACGCTCCGTGTGTTTTCCTTGCCTTCCCGAGACAGGGGGGACATTGAGTGTTTCGTACTGTCCCCTGACACGGAGAAACCCTTGCCCGGAATGCTGTACTGCCACGGCGGCGGCTTCTTCCTGCCCCTGGAGATCCCGGCTCTGGAGCTGGCGGCGGCATACGCCCAAAAACTGTCCGTCCGGGTGTTTCTGCCGGAGTACCGCCTTCTGCCGGAGCATTCCTACCCCGTTCCCCTCCGGGACTGTCGGGCCGTATGGGACGAAATGTGTGCCCATGCGGCGCGGCACCGCCTGGACGGGCGCGTCCTGCTGTACGGGGAGAGCGCCGGGGGCGCACTGGCGGCGGGTCTGGCCCAGCAGCTCCGGGACGAAGGGGTGCCGTCCCCCTGCGGGCAGGTTTTGATTTACCCGGCGTTGGACGACCGAAGCGAACACTATCCCTCCACGGAGGCATACAGCGGCGCGGTGTGGACAAAACAAGCCAACGCTCGGATGTGGAGCGGCTATCTCAAAAACGGCTTCCAGGGGCCGGAGGGCTATGCCGTCCCCCTGCGGGGCGGGGATTTTTCCGGCCTGCCCCCGGCTTACATTGAACCCCAGGGCATCGACCTGCTGCGGGACGAGGGCGCGGCCTACGGGGAGGCGCTGCGCGCGGCGGGGGTGCCCTCCCAGGTGAACCTCATTGAGGGGTCTTACCACGGCTTTGACGCCGACGTGGCGAATCCCTTTGTCCAATCTGTGATTGACCAGCGCATCCGCACCATGGCGGACATGCTGGCAGACCATAAAAACGAGGAGTGAGTGCCATGACCATTGAACAGAAGGTCAACGCCGCCAATGCCCAGGCGGCGGATATTTTGACCCGCGCCCGTCCCGTGTGGACGGACGTACAGCCCGCTATCGACGTGATCCCCGGCATGACCAAAACCACGGTATTGGTTCCCGGCCCGCCCCTGCCGGTGGAGCAGATCACCCCCCCTATCCGCACCTCCATCTGCGGGGCGGCAGTCCATGAGGGGCTGGCAAAAACCAAGGAGGAAGCCTGGACTATGGTGGAGCGGGGGGAGGTCTCCGTGGAGCCCGCCCAAAACCATCAATGCGGCTGTGCGGCCTGTATGGTGGTATCCGCCAGTATGCCGGTGATGGTGGCGGAGGACAAGGTGTACGGCGGCAAGGGCTATGCCCCCATACACCCCGGCCCCAATCCCAAATGCCTGCGCTGGGGCTTCTACGACGAGGATGTGGAGCGGGACCTGAGCTGGTTTCGGGACCACTTCGGCCCTGCCCTGGGGCGGGCGGTGCGCAAGAGCGGCGGTATCGACCTCATCACCGTGCTGGCCAAGACGGCGGGCATGGGAGACGAGAACCACAACCGCCAGCCCGCCGCCTCCATGTGCCTGGCCCTCCAGGTCATCCCCTGGATGCTGGACGACCCGGATCCCCAGCGGGACGAGATGATTCGCCACTTTGCCGCCAATGACCGCTTTTTCCTCCACCCCATGATGGCGGGCGTGGAGAGCATCACCGAGAGCATCAAGAAGATCCCCCTGTCCACCGTGGTGGCTGGCATGGCGGGCAACGGCGTGGAGTTCGGCATCCAGCTGGCCGGGACAGGGAACCGCTGGTACACCACCAAGGCCCCCGTCATCCAGGGCACTTTCCTCAACCCGTCCTACACCGAGGCGGACCTGCTGGGCTACCTGGGGGACAGCTGCGTGACGGAGGTGTACGGCCTGGGTGGGATGTCTGCCATCGCCGGCCCCGCCTACCTGCGCATGACCGGCTCCACCATCGCCGAGGCTCGGAGCCGGACGGAAAAGGCCCGGGCGGTGTCCCTGGCCGAGCACACCTTCGCTCCCATCCCCTGGGACGATTTCCGGGGCTTCCCCGTGGGGCTGGACGCCCGGCGGGTGGTGGGTCTGAACATCCTGCCCATCAGCCACGGCGGTTCGGCGCTGAAGAAAGGCGGCCAGGGCGGCGCGGGGGCGGCGGAGCTGCCCGTGGACTGTTTCAAGGACGCCCTGCGGGCTATCCACAAGGACGCCCTGGCCTGGGCGGAACAGGAGGGTTAAGCCATGGAAGTGTTTGTGAAAATCGAGCGGGGCCGCTACGTGGACTCCCTGGAGACCCTGCTGGCCTCCAGCGTCCTCAACGAACAGCCGGGCATTGAGATGGGCTGCGCCGGGATGGCCACCGACCCCGGCAAGGACGTACTGGAGAGCGTGGGTCTGTTGACCGAGGAGCTGAAAGCCTGCGACGGGAGCTGCTACATCATCGCGGCCCGGGCGGAGTCCCAGGAGGCGTTTGACAAGGCTGTAGCAGAGGTGGAGGCCAGCCTTGTCCCGGTGTCAGAGGACGAGGCGGAACAGCCCAGCTATCCCACCATCAAGGCCGCGGCGGAGGGCTGCCCCAAGGCGAACCTTTGCTCCATCGCCGTGCCGGGGGAGTACGCCCTGGGCGAGGTGAAGAAGGCGCTGAACGCGGGGCTGCACTGCGTGGTGTTCAGCAACAACGTGCCCCTGTCCGACGAACGGGAGATGAAGGAGCTGGCCTGGGAAAAGGGCCTGCTGTGTATGGGCCCGGACTGCGGCGTGGCCAACATCAACGGCGCGGCGCTGGTGCTGGCCAGCATCAACAACCGGGGGCCCTTCGGCATCTGCGGGGCCTCCGGCGTGGGCATCCAGCACGTGGCGGCCATTCTCCACGAAGCGGGCACCGGGGTGTCCCAGACCATCGGCACCGGGGGGAACGACCTGAAAAACGAGGTGGGCGGGCTGATGATGCTCATGGGCATCGACGCGCTGGAGGCTGACCCCGAGACGAAATACATCGCCCTCATCGCCCGGCGCATCGGGGACCAGGTGCTGCCCGGCCTGCTGGAACGCATCTCCAAGTGCAGGAAGCCTGTGGTGGCCCTGTTCATGAGCTGCGACCGGGCCACGGTGGAGGGCGCCGGGGCCATCTGGGCCTGCGATCTGGACGACTGTGCCCAGAAGTGCCTGGCCCTCACCGGGCAGACCTACCGGCTGGACACCGACGGGGAGATCGCCGCCCGGGCCGCCCAGGCGGTGGCCAAGCTGGCCCCTGAGCAGAAATACGTCCGGGGGGCGTTCAGCGGCGGCACCTTCCTGGATGAGGCCATGCACGCCCTCATCCCCAAAGTGGGGGAGGTGTACTCCAACATCGCCCTGCGGCCGGAGTGGCAGCTGGCCGACTCCCAGGTGAGCGTGAAGAACACCTGCATTGACTACGGCGAGGAGGAGTTCACCCTGGGCCGTCCCCATCCTGCCATCGACCCCGGCGTGCGCAAGCCCGCCATCCCCCGTGAGGCGGCGGACCCCGAGACGGCGGTGATCCTGCTGGACTTCATCCTCACCCCGCCGGGGCACGTGGATCCGGCGGGCTATGTGCTGGGCGATATCCGCACAGCCCAGGAACAGGCCAGGGCCGCGGGCCGGGAGCTGATTTTCGTGGCCTCCGTGCTGGGCACCGACGCCGACCTGCAAAACGTCAGCGTCCAGCGGCAGAAGCTGGCGGACGCCGGGGTGCTGGTGTGCAAAACTAATCACCAAGCGGCGCTGCTGGCCGGGGAGATTATCCGCCAAAAGAAGGAGAGGGACGACCATGGACTGTGAGAAGATTCTGAACCTGTTCCGGTCGGAACTAGTGGTGGTGAACGTGGGTCCCAAGCTGTTTGCCGAGGCGCTGGAAAAGCAGGGCTACCGGACGGTGCAGGTGGACTGGAAGCCCATCGCCGGGGGCGACCGGGAGATGCAGGCGATTTTGGACGTGCTGGGAGGCTTGGATTGAAATGAAAATTTTAGTTTGCAATGCGGGAAGCACTTCGCTAAAATTCAAATTGTATGAGATGCCGCAGTGCGGCCTGCTGGCCACCGGCAAGGTGGAGCGGGTGGGCTCGACCAACGACGCCATCTTTGGCTACTGCAACTGCGGCACCAGCTACCGGGAGGAAGCAACCGGACAAAACATCCCCGATTATCGGGCGGGCATCCAGCGGTTCCTCGCCTGTCTGACCCAGGGCGAGGGCGCGGTGCTGGCGGATATCTCCGAGATCGAACGGGTGGGCTACAAGTCGGTGCTGTCCAAGGGGCACTACGGGGTGCACGAGCTCGACGAGGGGGCTATGCAGGGGATGCAGGATTTCCTGGCCCTTGCGCCGGTACACAACAGCGCCTATCTCAGCGCCATCCAGACCGTGCAGGCGGCTCTGCCCCAGGCGCGGCACGTGGGGGTGTTCGAGACGGCCTTCCACCGGGGCATCCCCCTGGAGCGCAAACTCTACGGCGTCCCCTACGAGTGGTACGAGAAGTACGGCGTCCAGCGGCTGGGGTATCATGGGGCGTCCCACGGGTACATCGCCGACGTGCTGAACACGGAAAAAGCCGAGTACGCCGCCATCTCCTGCCACCTGGGCGGCAGCGCCTCCATCTGCGCCATCCTGAACGGCAAGAGTGTGGACACCAGCTTTGGCATGAGCCTGGAGACCGGCCTGATCCACGCCAACCGGGTGGGAGACATGGACCCCACCATGATCCACTTCTTAAAGCAGGAGGGCCTCTCCGAGCAGGAAATCCTGGAGGGCTGCCAGAAAAAGGGCGGCCTGCTGGGTATCTCCGGGGTGAGCAACGACCTGCGGTATGTCGAGGCGGCGGCGGATGGTGGAAACCAGCGGGCCAAGCTGGCCATCGACGTGTTCGTCACCGGGATTGTTCACTACATCGGCGCGTTTTATCTGGATCTGGGCCGTCTGGACGACCTGGTGTTCACCGCCGGCATCGGGGAGCACTCTGCCCGCATCCGCCGGATGGTATGCGACAAACTGGCCCCCATCGGGGTGGAGCTGGACGTGGCAAAGAACGAAAACTGCCCCGGCGAGGGCGTTATCTCGGCGGATGACTCCGCCGTCTGTGTGCGGGTCATCCCCACCAACGAGGAGCTGGGCATCGCCCGCAGGACCTACGAAATGAAGTAACATAGGAGGGATTCCCATGAACCGGAAGCTGCGAGCCGACGCGGAGGGCATCGCCCGCTCCGCCATTGAGGCCGTCAAGCCGGACGAAGCGGTAAAGCGGGCGCTGGCGGACTTCCGTCCCCAAGGGCGGGCGTTCCTGGTGGCGGTGGGCAAGGCGGCGTGGCAGATGGCCCGGGCCGCTGTCCGGGAGCTGCCCAAGCCCGTGGACGGGGTGCGGTAATCACCCAATACGGCCACGTCCTGGGGAATATCCCCGGTGTGGCGTGCTATGAGGCGGGCCATCCGGTGCCGGACGAGGACAGCTTTCGGGCCACGGCGGTGGTGCTGGAGCTGACGCGCGATCTGCTGCCCACGGACACGGTGCTGCTCCTGCTGTCCGGCGGCGGGAGTGCCCTCTTTGAACAACTCCTCATCCCGGCAGAGGAGTTGCAGGACATCACCCGGCAGCTTTTAGCCAGCGGGGCGGACATCGTGGAGATGAACACCATCCGCAAACAGCTGTCCAGGGTGAAGGGCGGGCGGTTCGCCCTCCACTGCGCCCCGGCGAGGGTGGAGGCGGTGGTGCTGTCCGACATCCTGGGCGACCCGCTGGACATGATCGCCTCCGGTCCCGCGGCGGCAGATCCCTCTACGGCGGAGCAGGCCCGCGCCATTGCGGAGAAGTACGCCCTGAAGCTAAGCGAGACAGCTTGGGCCTGCCTGGACGTGGAGACTCCCAAGGCGCTGGACAATGTGCGCACCCAGATCATCGGCAGCGTCCGGGAGCTGTGCCGGGCGGCGGCAGAGCGGTGCCGGGAGCTGGGCTATGAGCCCATCCTGCTCACCGACCGGCTGGACTGCGAGGCCAGGGAGGCGGGGCGGTTTCTGACCGCTATCCTGCGCACCCACGCAGGGGAGGGGAGGAGGTTGGCTTTCCTGGCGGGGGGCGAGACGGTGGTGCACCTCACCGGGACGGGGCCTGGGGGCCGCAACCAGGAGCTGACCCTGGCCGCCGCGCCCGGGCTGGACGGACTTGCCAGCGCGGCCCTCATCAGCGTGGGAAGCGACGGCACCGACGGCTCCACCGACGCGGCGGGAGGCTACGCCGACGGGGACACCCTGACCGCTGGGCTAAAAGCTTCACGTTTCTGTATGCCCGGCGGGAGCGGCGGGCCGCCCACCCTGTTCCCTCCACTGATGGGGTGTCAGACCCGTGACCTGTTGGAAGGTCTGGGAGAAGTAGCTACTGGAGCAAAATTGGAGCTGCTTGGCGATGTCTCGGATGGGATCATTGGTAGCTGTCAGCAGCATCTTGGCCTTCTCCACCCGGGCGAATTTTATATAGTCGTTCAGATTAACCCCCATCTCCTGCTTGAACTTTCGGGAGAGATAGTAGTCCCGATATCCCACCAGCGATGCCAGCTGCTTCAAGGTGATCGGTTCCTCCAGATGGATGTCGATATAGTCGCAGCAAAGCTGGATCTGCTTGGAGCGGTTGGGGTTGGCCCGGTGCTTGTGGACGCGCCGGACGAAATCCACATACATCTCATGATTGACGGTGATAAGCTCCGATACCGTCTTGCACTGGGTCATGCTCTGGATGTAGGAGTCCCCCAGGGTGTAAGCGGTTTCCGGGGATAACCCGCCCTGGATGGCTTCCCGGACACACAGGGAGGTGAATACCGCGCAGCTGATAACCGCCTGCTCCATGGGCTTGCCACTGATCTGCACCCCATGGCTCACCCCGCCCGCCCGATCCAGGGCGGATTGATAGCCCAGATTGCCCTCCCGAACCATCCACATAAGGGCCTGCTCCACAGCATAGGTCTGATGCCGGTCTCTCTGGACTGGGGCTGAAGTCTGACTGGCCTCCTCCTGATCTTGCCACTGGATATCACTGCGTTCCAGCTTTTCCCCAGTGACGCAGAAATGGAGCATCAGTCCATACTGAAAAAACAGCGTGGTGGGGACGATGGGCAGGCCGCGCAGAAGTCCGGGGAGACGGTGTTTGAAATCCATGGGAATATCCATGTCCCGCAGCGCATCGGTCAGTCCTTTCAGACTGACCTCTGTGTTGAAGGCTGGACCGATAACGTGCATCAGGTAAGAGCTGCCCCAGGGCTCGAAAGCCGCGCACCACATCAGCCCCAATGGAGCCCCCAGCACCATCGGGGCCGGATTTTCCTGACCCTGTTCCAGCATATAGGCCTTGCAGCCGGTAGAGGTAAAAATAGTATCCAGCACCAAATCAGGACAGTTGGTCTGGCTGAGATGCCCGTCCCCGGCGTAGGTCCACAGGTAAACGTTCTGTTCGCAGGTGAGCATTTCCCGCAAAAGCGCCAGTTTTTCCTGGCTGCCGGCCTTGTACTCCTCCACAGCGATCCCTCCTTTGCACACAAGCATATCATAAATTGAATTTTAATGCAATGAATTAGCACAAAAATAAAAGAAGTTTAATTTTTGATACGAAAAGCAAATCTGTTTCTTTACACCTTGTAGCTGCGGCCTTACAATATTTGTATCAAGGGCGCAACGCCCCGAAATACAGCGGAGAGAAAAGGAGGAGCACTATGTCTGCATCGGCAACGACAAAAAGGCGCGGCCTGCTGGAAAACGCATTTGCCAGTTCCAAATGGGATTCCCGCATCAAGTCCGCCAACACCACCAGGAAGGAGATGTGGCTGGGCTACGTCATCGGCCCCTACGGGATGCTGGTGGGCCAGTCCATCGTCAACAGCTACTTCAACCAGTACCTCACTGACATCATCGGTTTCACGGTGTCCAAGGGCGCGTGGATCGCCACCTTTATGGTGCTGTTCCCCGTGATCTCCAAGCTCATTGACGCCATCACCAACCTGGTCATGGCCAAAGTCATCGACTCAACCACCTGCCGTCAGGGCAAGGTGCGGCCTTGGCTGCTGATTTCCGCGCCCCTGGTGGCCATCAGCATTATCCTATTGTTCTGGATGCCCTTCTCCCAGCCCATCCACCAGGCCATCTGGGTGGTGCTGGCCTATAACCTCTACTACAGCGTGGCCTTCACCATGTGGAATATGTCCAAGGAGCTGTCCTCGGCCCTGTCCACCCGGAACATGAACCAGCGGAAAAACAACTCCCTGGCGGCGGAGATCACCCGCAACGTAGGCACCGGCCTGGTATCCATCCTGTTCCCCATGATCCTCCACGCCGTGTGCGCCGCCGTCCATGGGAACAACGCCCAGGGATATTTCCTCACCATGGCCATTATGGCCTGTATCTCCCTGCCCCTCACTTTCGTGCAGTACTTCTACACCCGTGAGCGGGTCACCGAGGAGCGCCGCAACCAATCCGGCATCGCCCAGGCCGATGCGCAGAAGCTATCCATCCACCGGGAGGTGGGGATGTGGGAACAGCTCAGGGCCTGCCTCACCAGCAAATACTGGATCTTGCTGGCTCTTATCATTCTCATTTTCAACATCTGCGGCAATCTGCGCAACATCTCTCTGATCTACTACTCCGGCTGGGTAGTAAACGGCAATGCCTATGGAAATGTGGCCGCCATTCAAGCCAAATTCTCTATGATCGCCCTGTCTCCCATGGGCCCCGGCATCCTGCTGATGCTGCCTTTGGTGAAGAAATTCGGCCGTACCAAGACCATCTGGACCACCGCCGTCCTCACCATCGTCGGCTCAGTGATGGCCTTTATGAGCGCGGGGCACGGCACCATGATCTACGCCGGCACCGCCCTAGCCGCCATCGGCAACATCGCCTTCAGCTATATGCTGATGTCCTACATGGGCGACGTCATTGACCAGGTGGAGTGGAAAACCGGGGTTCGTGCCGACGGCCTCACCGGCGGCTTTGTCAGCGCCATGATGATGTTCGCGGTGGGCATCGCCCAGGGCATTTTCAACCTGGGCCTGATGGTCACCGGCTACGCCCAGCCGGAGCAGATCGGCACCAGCGCCGAGGGCATCGCCCTCTACGCCGACCAGACCGCCGCCGCCACGGGCTGGATCAACTTCGCCTACCAGGGCTCCTATATCATCATCGGCGTTGTGGTGTTCTTTATCTTCTGCTTCGTGTTCAAGATTGAAAACGACATGCCCAGGATTTCCCATGAATTGCAGGAGCGCAAGGTCGCCGAGTGCGCCAAGCTGGGCATTGAGTACATCCCCGCCGACGAGCTGGAGCGCCGGGAGATTGCCGAGCAGGAGCGCGTGGCCGAGGAAAACCGCATCAAGGAACTGCGGGAGATCTGCGCCAAGCGGGGCTTGGACTTCGACAGGGAGAATCAGAAGGTCCTGGACAAGCGGGCGGCGAAAAAAGCGAAAGCGGACGCAAAAGCAGCTAAAAAATCCAAGAAATAGGGCATAACTGCCATCACCAGCCCGGGGGGCGGGGACTCCCCGCGCTCCGGGCTTTTTTGGAGGGAACGCCATGACCATCACCAACTGTAAAACCAACCACCTTGTCAATCCCTTGGGCTATGAACTGGACGGGGTGGCCTTCTCCTGGACCGTGGAGGGCGCGGAGGGACAGTTCCAGACCGCCGCCCGCATCATAGTCAGAAGGGACGAAACCGTGGAGGCCGACACGGGCTGGGGTCCGCTGGACAGTCTGGCCGCGCCCGTGGAGTTGACCCTTCGACCCCGAGCACGGTACACCTGGACGGTGGCCGTCCGCACCGACGCCGGGGAGGAGGCGGCCAGCGCCGAAAACTGGTTTGAAACGGGGAAGCTGGACGAGCCCTGGGCTGGCAAATGGATCGGCTGCGACGATGCGCAGCCCCGCCACCCCGTGTTCTCCAGGGAGATCGTCCCAGCCAAGCCTGTGGCGGCGGCGCGGCTCTACCTCTGCGGCCTGGGGCTGTACGAGGCGGCCTGGAACGGGGAGAAAATCGGCGGGGAATATCTGACCCCTTACTGCAATGACTATAATAGTTGGGTGCAGGTTCAGACTTATGACATTACGGAGCAATTACAGACGGCGGGCGTCCTGTCCGTTATCCTGGGCAATGGCTGGTACAAGGGGCGCTTTGGGCCTGACCGTCAGGAGAAACCGTACTACGGGGGAAGCTGGAAACTGATTGCCGAGGTGCAGCTGACCTATACTGATGGAACAGAGGAGGTGGTCGGCACCGATGAGGATTGGACTGTCACCCGCTCGAATATCACCTTTTCCAACCTCTATGACGGCGAACACCGGGACGACACCCTGCCGCCACTGCCCCCGGAGCGGGCACGGCTGGTAGAGCCGCCGGCGGGGAAGCTGACAGCGCGGTACAGCACCCCGGTGGCGGTGCGGGAGGAGCTGCCTGTACAGGAGATCATCCACACCCCGGCGGGGGAGACGGTGCTGGATCTGGGGCAGAATCTGGCGGGGAGCTTCCGTCTGCGGTGCTGTGCGCCCAGGGGCCAGGCAATCCGTCTCCAATTCGGAGAGATCCTGCAAAACGGGAACTTCTACCGGGACAACCTGCGCACCGCCAAGGCGGAATACGTCTACGTGTCCGACGGCCTGCCACACGTGTTGAAGCCGAAATTCACCTATTACGGCTACCGCTATGTGAAGGTGGAGGGCCTGCCGGACTTGAAGCCGGAGGACTTCACCGCCCTGGCGCTGTACTCCCAGATGCCCCGGACGGGGCGGCTGGATACCGGGAACGGGCTGGTGAACCGGCTCATCGCCAACATTGAGTGGGGGCAGAAGGGGAATTTCATCGACGTGCCCACTGACTGCCCCCAGCGGGACGAGCGGATGGGCTGGACGGGGGACGCCCAGGTGTTCGCCCCCACCGCCTGCTATCAGCGGGACAGCTATGCCTTTTACGCCAAGTACCTCCACGACCTGGCCCTGGAACAGCGGGCCAACGGCGGGGCCGTGCCCAACGTGATTCCCTCCTTCGGCAAGCGGGACTGCTCCGCCGCCTGGGGGGACGCCGCCTGCGTCATCCCCTGGACGCTGTACCAGTTTTACGGGGACAAATCCATCCTGGCCAGACAGTTTGACAGCATGAAGGGCTGGGTGGAGCATATCCGGGCGGTGGACGGGGAGAATCACGGCTGGCGGCGGCAGTTCCATTTCGGGGACTGGCTGGCCCTGGACATCTGGGACGAGGATGACAAACAGGGCGGCACCGACATGGCCTTCGTGGCGGACGTGATGTACCTCCGCTGCGCGCGGCTGACGGCGGAGGCGGCCAAGGTGCTGGGCTTCGACGGGGAAGCGGCGGAATACGGGGCGCTGGCCGGGACGCTGTTGGATGCCATCCGCGCCGAGTATTTTACCCCTGCGGGACGCTGCGCCGTCCCCACCCAGACGGGGCTGCTGCTGGCGCTGGAATACGGCCTTACCCCCGACCCAAAACGGACGGCGGCGGAGCTGGCCCGGGCGCTGAAAAAAAGCGGCGGCAAATTGCAGACCGGTTTCGTGGGCACGCCCCTGCTATGTCCCGTCCTCACCGCCGCAGGGCAGGGGGACGCCGCCTTCGACCTGCTCTTAAACGAGGACTATCCCGGCTGGCTGTACGCGGTGAAGCTGGGGGCCACCACCGTGTGGGAGCGGTGGAACAGCGTGGGGCCGGACGGCAAAATTGCGGAAAACGGCATGAACAGCCTCAACCACTACGCCTACGGCTCTATCGCGGAGTGGCTGTACGCCGACGTGGCCGGCCTGCGCCCAGCCGCACCCGGCTTCCGTCGGGCGGTGCTGCGCCCCCATGTCTGCGCCGCCCTGGGCCATGCGGAGCTGGAATACCAGTCCGCCGCCGGACGATGGAGGTGCCGCTGGGAGGTGCTGCCCAGCGGGGACATAGCCTATTCCTGCGCTGTTCCCTTCGGCTGCACGGCGGAGCTGACCCTGCCCTATGGCGGCGGGATGTATGAGTTAGGGCCGGGGGAGTTTTCCCATACTTACACCCCGGACCGGTCTCTCAAGGGGCGGTTCAGTACCGATACCCCCCTGGGCGAGCTGCTGGCCAACCCCAGGGTAAAAGCGGCTTTGGAGCGGGCCATGCCCCAGATTGCCCAGCTTCCCCCGTCCATGGGAGCCATGTCCATGCGGCAACTGGCTGGACGGATGGGCGGGCGTCTCCCCGACGGGGCTTTGGACAAGATCGACGCCATGCTGGCAAACCTGTGAGGAAAGGATGAGCGATGATGAATTACTACGGAACTACTTCCAACGAGCCCACCGAATTGGAGCTGCGGGGCCGCGCCCTGGCCCGCCGCGCGGCGGCGGAGGGCTTCGTTCTGCTGAAAAACGACGGGGCATTGCCCTTGAAAAGCAAAAAAATCGCCCTCTACGGCATGGGCGCCCGGATGACCGTCAAGGGCGGCCTGGGCAGCGGCAGCGTGGAGGAGCGGTACAGCGTCAACATCGAGGACGGCCTGAAAAACGCCGGGTACGAAATCACCACGCAAAAGTGGCTGGACGACTACGATGAGGAATACCGCCGCACCTATCAGGAATACCACGACATGGTGGAGGAGAAGGTGGCGGGGCTCGCCGACCCCATGGAGATCATCCCCCTGGCCCACAGCTTTGTCTACCGCTATCCCAGCGGGCGGGACATCACGGTGGGGGACGTCGCCGCCAGCGATACCGACACCGCCCTCTACGTCATCACGCGGCAGGCCGGGGAGTGCAATGACCGCAAGCTGGAGCCGGGGGATTACTATATCACCGATACCGAGCGGGAAAACCTGAAAACCGTAGGGTTGGCCTATGACCATACCATCCTGATTATCAATGTGGGCGGGCACATCGACCTGGGCTTCCTGGACGAGATTAAAGGCATCAATGCGGTAGTGCTGTTTGTCCAGAGCGGCGAGGAGGGCGGCAACGCCTTGGCCGATGTGCTGTCCGGGCGGGAGAACTTTTCCGGCAAATTGGCCGACACCATCCCCCTGCGGTTCGAGGATATCCCCTTTGGCGGCGAGTTCAGCTACCTCAACGGCGACCTGGACGACGAGTACTACAAAGAGGGCATCTACGTCGGCTATCGCTACTTTGATTCCTTCCGAAAGCCGGTACGCTTCCCCTTCGGCTTCGGGCTAAGCTACACCAGCTTCGCCGTGGAGACGGAGGCGGCGGAGCTGGACGGCGATACCGTCCACCTGCGGGTGCGGGTGGACAACACCGGAACCGTCCCCGGCAGGGAAGTGGTCCAGGTCTACCTGTCCGCCCCCCAGGGGACGCGGCACAAGGAGTACCAGCGGCTGGTGGCTTTCGCCAAGACAGAAACGCTGGCCCTTGGCGCGTCCCAGACGCTGGAGCTGTCCTTCCCTCTGGCCGACGGGGCCAGTTACGACGAGGCCCGCGCCGCCTGGGTGCTGGACGCGGGATTCTATCTGATCCGGGTGGGGAACAGCAGCCGGGATACGGCCATCGCGGCGGTGGTGGAGCTGCCCACCCCGGTGGTGACCCGCCAATGCCGGAACTGCTGCGCCGCTGTGGACGAACTGCCCGAATTTGTGCCGGGGGATATCCCGGAGGAAGTGATTCCTGACAGCGTGCCCGTTCTCACCGCCGACCCCGCCGCCTTTGTGGCGGAGGTCATCGACTACACCGAACCCCAGGTGACGGAGACCGACCAGGAAACGGTCATCCTGGACGGCCTGACCACAGAAGAACAGGCGTGGTTCCTCCAGGGCGGGGCCCTGCGCAATCCGCCCGCCGGGGCGCTGGACATCCCCGGTGCGGGGGGCAAGACCGTCACCGCGCTGCTGGACAAGGGGATCCGCAACGTGGTGTTCGCCGACGGCCCCGCCGGGGTGAACATCTGCCGGAAGGTAAAGGTGCTGCCGGACGGGCGGTTTGCCGCCGCCGAGGTGCCCGAGCGCTACAATTGGGGGCTGCTGGCGAAAGGCATGGCGGCGCAGATCGCGCGGCTGGAGGGCGAGACGGTATACCGCTATGCCACCGCCTGGCCGGTGGAACTGCTGCTGGCCCAGACCTGGAACGCCCCGATGTTGGAGGAGATCGGCGGGTTGGTGGGGGAGGAGCTGCGCTCCTTCGGCGTGTCCGTCTGGCTGGCCCCCGCCGTGAACATCCTCCGCAACCCCTTGGGGGGCCGCACCTTCGAGTATTACAGCGAGGACCCGGTGCTCACCGGGAAGCTGGCCTCCGCCCTGACCCGGGGCGTCCAGAGCCGCCCCGGCGTGGGGGTGAGCGTGAAGCACTTCTGCTGCAACAACTCCGAGGACAACCGCAACGGCATCAGCGCCAACGTCAGCGAGCGGGCCCTGCGGGAGATCTACCTGAAGGGCTTCGAAATCGCCGTGCGCGAAGCCCAGCCCTGGACGGTGATGAGCAGCTACAACCAGCTCAACCACGTCTACACCGCCAACCGGCACGACCTGCTGACCGATATCCTGCGCTGCGAGTGGGGCTTTGAGGGGCTGGTGATGACCGACTGGAACAGCTGCACCGAGCATTCCGGCGATCCCGCCAAGTGCGCCCCGGCAGGGAACGACCTGATTATGCCCGGCTCCGACTTTGACCGCCAGCGGGTGCTGGAGGCGCTGGCCGACGGGCGGCTGACCGCTGCCGATGTGCGGCGGAGCGCATGCCGGGTGCTGCGGCTGATGCTGAACGCCCACACCCAGGTACTGATGAACGGGGAGGAATCCAAATGAATACCTGCATCAAACCTGGCCAGCTCTGGCTGGACACGGACGGAACGCCCATTGAGGCCCACGGCGGCGCGCTGTACTACGAGGACGGGGTGTACTACTGGTATGGTGAGAACAAGGACCATACCGACGGCAAAAACGGCGTTTGGACCTGGGGGATCAAATACTACTCCTCCCGCGACCTCTACAACTGGAAGTATGAGGGCTACCTAATCGAGCCCGACACCGGGGACGAGGCCAGTATGCTCCACCCGTCCCGGCGCATGGACCGACCCCACATCGTGAAAAGCCCCGCCACCGGGAAGTACGTGTGCTGGCTGAAATACTCCGGGGAGGACGCCTGCTTCTGCCTGTTCACCGCCGACGCCTTCGGCGGGCCATACACCATGGCAAAGGAACGGTTCCGCCCCTTCGGGAAAAAAGTCGGGGATTTTGACATCGCGGTGGAGGAGGACGGGCGGGCCTACCTGTTGTTCGACAGCGACCACGCGGGCCTCACCGGGGCGTGGCTCACGCCGGACTACCTGGACGCGACCGGGGAGCCTGCCCTCCATTGCGGTGGTCTGCATCCGCCCTACTGCCGGGAGGCCCCGGCCCACTTTGCCTGGAACGGGAAGCACTACCTGTTCACCAGCGGCATGACGGGCTATTTGCCCAATCCCAGCCGGACGGACGGGGCGGACCGGGCGGACGGCCCCTATGAGACGCTGGGGAACCCCCATGTTGATGACCCCAGCTCCGCCTCCTTCAACAGCCAGATCAGCCAGGTGTTCCGGGTGCCTGGGACGGAGTGCTTTATCGCCCTGGCCGACCGCTGGGTGCCAGAGTATAAGATGGCCGCCCAGGTGTATGGTGCGCTGGAGCGGGCCATCGGCCACAGGTTTGACCCGGAGCGGTTCCAGCCCAGTCAGGAGGATATCCAACTGCTGATGGCCAGCCCCATGCTGGCCACGGCGGATACCTCCAAGGCCCGGTATGTGTGGCTGCCCGTCACCTTTGAGGGCAGCGTTCCCCGCATCCGCTGGCATGACGAGTGGAGGGTGGAGGATTTCACAAAACAGGAGGACGCGTGATGAGAAGCATTCAAAATTTCAACGCCGGGTGGAGCTTTACCCAGAACGGCGAGACAAAGCCCGTCACCCTGCCCCACACCTGGAACGCCGTTGACGGCCAGGACGGCGGCAACGACTACTGGCGGGGGACGGCCCACTACGAGAAGACTTTCCCCCGGCCCGCGCTGGAGGAAGGCGGGCGGGCTGTGCTGGATTTTTTAGGCGCGGCCATGACGGCGGACGTGTCCCTGAACGGCCAAAAGCTGGCCCACCACGAGGGCGGGTTTTCCACCTTCCGGGTGGATATCACCGACGCCCTGGCGAACGAAAACGTGCTGATGGTAGAGGTAGACAACTCAGCCAACGGGCGGGTGTACCCCCAGAAAGCCGACTTCACCTTCTATGGCGGGCTGTACCGGGATGTAAATCTGATTACCGTTCCCGCCACGCACTTTGAGTTGTGCAGGGACGGCACTCCCGGTATCAAGGTCACGCCTATCGTGGATTTAGAGCGGAAAACCGCCGCCGTCACGGTGGAGACGTGGCAGAACGGCGGTACGGTGTCCTTCACCGTCAACGGCGAGACCAAAGCCGTCTCCTCTGTGGACGGTCATGCCCAGGCGGAGTTTGTCATTGAAAACGTCCGGCTGTGGGATGGGCTGGACAACCCGCATCTCTACACCGCCGCCGCCAAGCTGGACAGCGGGGACGAGGTCTCCGCCCGGTTCGGCTGCCGGAAGTTCGAGATCGACCCGCAGAAAGGGTTCTTCCTCAATGGGCGCTCCTATCCCCTCCGTGGCGTGTCCCGGCACCAGGACCGCAAGGGGCTGGGCAATGCCATCACCCTGGCTCAGCACCGGGAGGATATGGCGTTCATCCGGGAGATCGGCGCCAACACCGTCCGGCTGGCCCACTACCAGCACGCCCAGGAGTTTTACGACCTGTGCGATGAAAACGGCCTCGTGGTGTGGGCGGAGATCCCCTACATCACCCAGCACATGGAGGGCGGGCGTGAGAACACCCTGTCCCAGATGCGGGAGCTGGTGACCCAGTGTTATAACCATCCTTCCATCGCGGTGTGGGGCCTGAGTAACGAGATCACCGCCAGCGGCGCGGTGACGGAGGATATGCTGGACAACCACCGGGCGCTGAACGAGCTGTGCCACCGCCTCGACCCCACCCGACCCACCGCCATGGCCGATGTGTTCATGCTGGAGACGGACAGCCCCATTCTGGATATCCCGGACGTGAACAGCTACAACCTGTATTTCGGGTGGTATCTGGGCAGCTTGGAGCAGAATGACGAATTCTTTGACGCCTACCACGCCAAGTATCCCCACCGCCCCATGGGCTTCTCCGAGTACGGTGCGGACGCCAACCCTCAGTTCCAGACCGCCGCCCCGGAGCGGGGCGACTACTCCGAACAGTACCAGTGCGTCTACCACGAGCACATTTTGAAGCTCATCGAGGCGCGGCCTTGGCTGTGGGCCACCCATGTGTGGAACCTGTTCGACTTTGCTGCCGACGGCCGGGACGAGGGCGGCAAGCAGGGCGAAAACCAGAAGGGACTGGTGACCTTTGACCGCAAAACCCGAAAGGACGCGTTTTACCTCTACAAGGCGGCGTGGAGCCGTGAGCCCTTCGTCCACCTGTGCGGGAGCCGGTACGTGAACCGGACGGAGGAGGTCACCGAGGTGAAGGTGTACTCCAATCTGGGCGCGGTGAGCGTGTATGTGGACGGCAAGCCCTTCGCCACCCAAACGGGAAAAACCGTGTTTACCTTCCAGGTGCCTATCAGTGGAGAGCATACCATTGAGGCGGCGGCCGGGGAGTGCCGGGACGCCATCTGCGTGCGGAAGGCGGCTACGCCCGACCCGGCGTACCAGTTTCAGAAGGCGGAGATCGTCAACTGGTTTGACAAGGAGGAGCTTACGCCGGACTGCTTCTCCATCCGGGACACCCTGGGCGAGCTGCTGGCCCATCCCAAGGCCGGGACCATCGTGGGCCGGATGATGGATCAGGCCCGGGCCAGTCGGGGAGACGTGGCCCAGGCCGCAGCGGGTAACGCCAACCTGGAGAAGATGATGGCGGGGATGACGCTGGAGAGCCTGCTCAAGCAGGCGGGCCCGGCCATCAAGCCGGAGCAGGTCAGGGCGCTGAATGGGGTACTTCAGCAGATCAAAAAGTAAGTAGATGCGGTTTGCCCCACCAAAGGAATAAAACCGCCAGCACAGCAAAAATGAACAAGCACAAATTAGGAAAAAGTAAGGAATATATCAGTTGATTTCTCAATAGTTTTGACCCTTACCCGACCCTTACCGCGGCAGTATCGGCCAACACACCCTAACACGTGATAAACTGATTTTCTTGAAAAAGCCAGTGGCTGCAACGGGTTGAGGGATATGACGGCATTAGACAACACAGTCCAAACCATCCCCAGCACAATTCGAATCCTTCATCCGCTGCCACCAACCCCCGTGGAACTGTACAGTTCCACGGGGGTTATGTCTGTTTAACCCTTGCTGACCCGTACCAGATTTTTAAAGGTACCGCTGCGTCGAATTGACGCTATCCCCTTTCACGTATATGGCGCACGGCGGTGCGGCCTGTGCCATTTTGCACAGGCTGCACCGCCGTTTTGCAGAGCTGAAAAAGTGGAAAAGGTTGCGCTTATTCAGAAAGGGGTTTCAGCTCAAGATGTTCCAACTTGAGGATATTGTTCTCCTTGTGCCGCTGTTTGCGGCTTGGAAGGATTTCCTGAAAATTCGCGGTCGCCTTTAGGGCCGCCGTTACTCATTGTGCCCATGTCAGACAGGTTGAGCGTCCCGGTATCCACCAGGGTGGTTTTATCCAGGGATTGGCCCTCTTTGGTGGAGGGAATAGCTCCCGTAAGCTGACCGGATACGCTTTGAGTTCGGAGCTTGCAGAAGGTTTTCAGCACTTCCACTCCCACTTCAAATTCCTCATAGGAGCAGAACTTGGTGGGATCCCGTTCTACATAGGGAGCGATCAGGCTGTACGCCTCTTCAATAAAAGCGGCCCAGTCGGCACTATCCAAAAATTGTTGGAAATACTGGTGATACAGCTGAGTGTGCTCCTCGCTGGCCAATATCCAATCTGCCATGGGCCGGTCGCCGTTCCCAGTAACAGACAATGGGGAATCAATGGGATCGTTTACTGCCCCGGATGCATCATTCCCCTGGAAGGTGCCGAATGCCAAGTTGTAATCCCAAGGAACCATTGCCAGACGCCCATCCTCCTCATAGAGGTAGTAGTTGTGCACCATAGAGCCAGTATAGCTGTCCCCATTAACCACAAAGTTGTGAACGACAAAATAGCGCAAAACCTGGTCAATGTTCAATGCGGTTTCAACATCTCCGTCGCTCAACACCTTCAGCGCCTGGATGAGCCGGGCTTGGTCGGCAGCGGTCGCATCGGACTTGGCATTGTCGAAAATGTTGGGGTAGCTGTCTGGGTCGTCATCTATATATTGCAGTTTTACATCACCGGAGCCCATGCCGCCGAACATCCCGCCAAAATCAAAGCTTCCGCTGGGACTGCCTCCGCCAAACAGCTCCGATGGATCAAAACTATCCGGCGGTGATTTCTGGCCGGGAACCTGTCCATCAGGAGGGAAAACGGGGTCAAAGCCATTCTGCGGCGTGTTTTCGCTCCCGCCCGCATCAGAAAACCGGCCCCCAAAGGAGGAGGGCTTAAATTCCTCCGGCATACCAGCCTGCTGCTCCGAAGGCCGCATACCGCCAGGACGGCCGTTATCCTGTTCTGTGTCATTGCGATTCATAAAATTGTCCATGTCAAAATCTCGGCCGTTGCCTCGGCCCCCGCCGAATCCCATATTGTCAGGTTTATAAAGCTCGCCGTGATCCCGGCCGTAATTGCGCCGGAGGAACGCGTCCTCTACGCCCTCCACCGCCAGGTACAGCCCCCAATCCTCCCCATTGACGGTGATCCACACGTAGCTGCACAGTGGAGCGGCCACGCCGAACTGCGCCATCAGCTGGTAGGTGAGGTAGTCCTTCATCATGGTGTTGTCCTGAATCAGGTTATTCAGGCACAATTTATCCAGGCCGTAGTAAGTTTTGCCCCTGTCATACTGGTCAAATTCAATTTTGAAGCTGTACCGGTCGCTGCCCATTTGTGATACAGTGGAGAGGGACGTATTGCCCTTTGCCCGGATGCCTACGTTTTTGTAGGCATCGCTGTCAATGAGGACTGAACAAGCCACATATTCCTCATTTTCGCAGGATTCCAGAAAACCGTCCCAATCATCCATGACAATCTCTATAGTATGTACCTTTGTTGTGTCAAACAGCTTTGCCTCGTAGCCCATGGCCTGGGATGCGGGCTGGAGGCCCAGGGCCTCACCGTTCATAAATAGAAGGGTGATGAGCAGTGAGGCCACAACGGCGATGACACATATTCGGTCTATATTTTTGTGGGTAGACATAGCCTCACCCCATGTATTCGCCGTTGTAGCTCACCAGCACAGCGCTGCGAACACCCTCCATCCCTGCCAGCGAATTGACAAAATCGGTGTTGCCATCAAGGAGCCGAACTTCCAGGTTCAGCTCAACTGTTCCCTGCTGTACGGTTTTGCTTTTTGTGACACAACGCTTGGTATGATTATTTAGAAATGTTGTGGCCGAAACCTCAGCCGCCTGGCCGTCACACTGGAGGATCAAAATATAAGGGTTTTCATATGATTTCCTGTTGACAAATACCAGCAGAATTACACCGATTACTGCGCTTCCAATGACGGCCAGGGGGATCATCCCCGCTGCCAGTACGATGCCCACGGCAATGGCCCAGAACAAAAATGCGATGTCCAGCGGCTCTTTAATGGCGGTACGAAACCGGACGATAGACAGTGCGCCCACCATGCCGAGAGACAGTACCACATTGCTGGTGACGGCCAGGATTACCATGGTTGTGATCATGGTAAGGGCCACCAGGGTTACGCCAAAGCCGGACGAGTACAGCACACCGGAAAAGGTCTTTTTATAGACCATAAAAATAAATAGCCCAATGCAAAAGGCAAGCACCAGGGCTAACGTCATGTCCAGCAAGCTGACGCTGGTTACATTTTCCAAAAACTTAGATTTAAATATGTCTTGAAACGTCATGGTAGGTTCCTCCTTTTTTTCAATCATAAATACGGCATTGGGCGTACTTGGAAAAAGCGGTGGCCCGCCGTCCCTTCAACTGCACTGCGTCCCGGATGATGTCAGGGAGGAACGCGTCCCACTTGACTTCCAAGATAGTGACGTTTTCTCCCGCCGGGATAGTAGGACAACCTGGGTTCAAAAAATCAGTGCGGCCCAATCCTGTTCGGATGTTGTAGTCCAGGGTCACGCGCACATTCCCTGGGCAATAGATGAAAGGCTCCCGGGTGTAATCCACGATGGTGCGGGGCCGAAGGCCCTGAGCTTTCATTTTACTATACAGTTCCTGCACCAGCGGCCTGCCGCTGCCCGGCATCCAGCTCAACTCCCCGTCCACGATTGCCTGGGCTTCGGCGGCAGACAGCGCCGCCACAGATTTTGTCCCCAAGCCGTCCCACTTACTCTTTTTCTCCAGGTGGATAAGGGAAGGATCCAAATTGTAGTATCGGATGCGAAACTTTTCTCTTCGGTTGATCCCATCGACCTTTTCCCGGAGGGCCTTATCCAAAGGGGTATCGAAATAGAGGCTCCTGATCTGATACACCCCTTCCACAGCGTAGCTGTCGGTCTGGCACACCGCTCCCAGCCTCGCCCGGAGAGCAAGCCGGTCAGCCAGGTTAATCTCATGCTTCCACTCGTGCCGGTATTGGGCCACTTTCATCACGTCCTTTCCGTAAAAAACTTTAGCACAGGAAGCTGAACCAGCCCTGAAAAAAATACTCAAAAAAATGAACAATATGTAAATCTCTGGCCTTGCCCATAAGAGAAAGCATAAATCTTTTGCGTAAGGCAGTTGCTTCCATTTATTTGAGGGGTTGACATTTCTAGTTAGCGGTGGTAAACTTTGCTTGTCAATTAGTTAGGTAAGGCTAACGACATCGGGAAGGAGGTAAAGAAATGATACCGCTTACAATGGCAAAGGCGGGGGATGCGGCCTTGATCCGCAAGTTATCCGGCAGGGACGAGATGCGCCGGCATTTAACTGGGCTGGGCTTTGTAGTGAACGGTAACGTGACAGTGGTGAGCAAGACCGCGGGAAACCTGATTGTACAGGTGAAAGACAGCCGGATTGCGCTGGACAAAACGATGGCAAACCGTATTATGGTTTAAGAAGACATAAGGGAGGCATGCAAAATGATTACGCTGAAGGATGTAAAAGCAGGCCAGATAGTTGCCGTGGCGAAACTTCATGGGGAAGGGTCGGTAAAGCGCCGCATCATGGATATGGGGATTACCACAGGCACTGAAATCTTTGTGCGAAAGGTGGCCCCTTTAGGCGATCCTATGGAGGTGAATGTCCGGGGCTATGAGCTTTCTATCCGCAAGGACGACGCAGAGATGATTGAGGTTGTGTAAAGTAACAGCAATTTAAGCGCGGCGGAATGCCGCTGTCATTTACACTAGAAGTTAGTTAAAGCTAACAGCAGAAAGGAGTTAATCTGATGGGCATCAAAATTGCTTTGGCGGGCAATCCAAACTGCGGTAAAACGACATTATTCAATTCGCTGACCGGTTCCAGCCAGCATGTGGGCAACTGGCCGGGTGTCACAGTGGAGAAAAAAGAGGGATGGTTAAAAGGCCGCAAGGATGTGGTCATTCAGGATCTCCCCGGTATTTATTCTCTGTCCCCGTACACTTTGGAGGAGGTTGTGGCCAGGGATTATCTGGTCAAGGAGAAGCCGGATGCCATCCTCAATGTCGTGGACGGAACCAATATTGAGCGCAATCTGTATTTAACAACTCAGCTCATTGAGCTGGGCATACCTGTGGTGGTGGCGGTAAACATGATGGATCTGGTTCAAAAAAACGGCGATGTCATCGACGTCATCAAGCTGGGGAGCACACTTGGCTGTGAGGTAGTGGAAATGAGTGCATTGAAGGGTGAGGGCGGCATGGAAGCGGCCCAAAAGGCCGTGACACTGGCCCAGACCCACAGGGCCGGGGAACTGCCCCATATATTCACCAGCAGAGTGGAACACGCCATTGCCCGCATAGAGGAGTCTATCCAAGGCAAGGTGGACGATAGCTACCTGCGCTGGTACGCTATCAAAATATTTGAGCGCGACGAGAAGGCGCTGGAGGCACTGAATGTTTCTGCCGGTTTGAAAGCCCATATGGAGGAACGTATCGCTGACTGTGAGAAGGAGTTGGATGATGACGCCGAGAGTATCATCACCAACCAGAGGTATTCCTATATCAGTAATGTTGTGTCCAAATCGGTGAAAAAGAAGTCCGGCGAACACAGGCGCTCCGTCTCTGACAAAATTGATCAGATTGTCACCAATCGGATTTTGGCTATGCCCATTTTCGCTGCGGTTATGGTTCTGATCTATTCCATTGCCATGGGAACGTCCATCACAGACGGCGGCTTCGCCATAGGTACATTTGCCACCGACTGGGCAAATGATATTTTCTTTGGCGAGTGGGTTCCCAACTGGGCGGACAGCATCCTGAACGTCCTGAGTGTGGCCGAAGGCTCCTGGCTCTATGGACTTATTGTAGATGGCATCATCGGTGGCGTTGGCGCCGTCCTGGGCTTTGTCCCGCAGCTGCTGGTACTGTTCCTATTGCTGGCCATTTTGGAGGACTGCGGCTATATGGCCCGCATTGCCTTTATCATGGACCGCATCTTCCGCCGCTTCGGCCTATCGGGCAAGTCTTTTATCCCGATGTTGGTAGCTACCGGCTGCGGTGTACCAGGCATTATGGCATCCCGGACCATAGAACAGGATCGGGATCGGAAAATGACCATTATGACCACTTGCTTTATCCCGTGCAGCGCAAAAATGCCCATCATCGGATTATTTGCAGGGGCCGTGTTCGGAGGTTCTCCTTGGGTAGCGGCATCTGCCTTTTTCATCGGAATCACGGCGGTGGTGATATCCGGCATCATACTCAAGAAATCTAAAGCCTTTGCCGGGGAACCGTCTCCTTTTGTCATGGAACTGCCCGCTTATCACATGCCGTCTGCCAATAATGTTCTGCGGGCCGCCTGGGAACGGGGCTGGTCATTTATCAAGCGGGCCGGCACGGTAATACTCCTGTCCACCATCGTTCTCTGGTTTCTCCAGGGTTACGGCTTTGTGGGCGGCAGGTTGCAGGCAGTAGAGGACAATGGCAGTTCCCTGTTGGCCGCTATCGGCAACGCAATTGCGTGGGTTTTCTATCCGCTGGGGTGGACAGGGGACATGGCTTGGAAAGCTACAGTGGCCTCCTTTACCGGCCTTATCGCCAAGGAGAATGTGGTGGGGACACTCGGTACGCTCTACCACTTTTTGGGGGAGCCCGGCGAGAACGGAGAAAAGATATGGGCCCTTGCGGGGGCCGACTTCGGGCCTCTTTCGTCCTACTCTTTTATGATTTTTAATCTTTTGTGCGCGCCGTGCTTTGCCGCTATGGGGGCCATCAAGCGGGAAATGAATCATGCAAAATGGACCGCTGCCGCCATCGGCTATATGTGCCTGTTCGCTTATATGTCCGCAATGATTGTATATCAACTGGGTGGTTTGTTTGCAGGCGCTGTAAGGTTTAACTTGTGGACTGTGGTAGCCTTGACGGCCCTGGTTGCTGTCTTCTATCTCCTGCTTCGCAAAGGATATCAGGATGAGAAACGGTTCCGTCGGATGAGTTCTGTAGATACTAAGATAAAATAATAGGCTTGGGAGGAAGTATTTGAAGATGCCTGCTTTATTGGGAAATCTCATTGTGATAGTGGTGTTGGCAGTTGTTGTGATTCTGGCTGCCCGGTCCTTGTGGAAATCCCGCAAAGACCGGGGATTGTGCGCCAGCAATTGCGCCGCTTGCAGCAGATGCCATTTCGGCGATCATGTAAAACAATAGGAGGACGGGGGCAAGAGAGAATTTTTTTGCTACAAGATTATCTGCACAGGCCCTGAACTGTTTTACCAGTTCAGGGCCTGTGCAGCATAGTCATACACCAAATGGAGTTTCTTTTCTACAAAAAACACTTGCAAACTGAAGCTGCATTGGGTATACTATATTTGTTCGACAAAAACTGCAAGGAGGCTATCCCGACATGGCTCAGATAACAAAAGATACCATCATCGGCGATATTCTGGATATCGCGCCCGACACCGCCCCAATTTTTTTATCCATTGGCATGCATTGCCTGGGCTGCCCCTCCTCCCGTGGGGAGACTGTGGAGCAAGCCTGTATGGTTCACGGTGTGGATGTAGATACCCTTTTGGACAAGCTGAACGCTACTATTGGTTGACAAAAGCAAAGGAAAAGAGCGGGGTTCCGCTCTTTTCCTTTATCTCCAGAGAACAGGGGAGAAGATATGGAATTGACGCCGAGGCTTCATGCCATTGCGATGCAGGTGCCGCTGGGCGCCAAACTGGCCGACGTGGGGACGGATCATGGTTATCTGCCGGTCTGGCTGTTGCTGCATGGACGGATTGGTAAGGCCGTGGCTGCTGATCTGCGGGAGGGGCCGCTAGGCCGTGCACGGGAAACTGCCAGGCAACATGGGCAGGAGGGAAAAATTTCCTTTCGCCTGTGTGACGGGCTGACGGGCATCGCCTCATACGAGGCTGATACGGTAATCATCGCAGGGATGGGAGGGGAGACGATCTCCGCAATCTTAGAGGCCGCGCCCTGGACGCGACAGGACAAGCTGCTGCTTCTGCAGCCCATGACGGGAATGCCGCAGCTCCGGCACTGGCTCCAACGTCACGGCTATGTGATTCTGGAAGAGAGGATAGTGCGTGAAGGGAAAAGACTTTATAGTATTTGGGCTGTCAGGGGTGGGACAATGGCGCCGCTATCCCCAGCGGAACTGTGGGCAGGGGTGAACAGACCAAGTCCCAATCGGATAGATTTTTTATCCATGGTGGAAGGGAAGGTTCAAAAAGCCCTTGCCGGGCAGTTGGCAGCACGGGAGTTAAATCGAGCGGCCATTACAGACCTTGAGAAAGTGCTGCTTGGATTGCGTGAGATGAAGAAGGAGCTGATTTCAATGACGAATGTAGGCGAGGTGTTGGCGTTTTTGCAGGATAAGGCCCCATTTGAACTCCAAGAAGGCTTTGACAACGCTGGTTTTTTAGTGGGCAGGGAGAGAACCTCGGTCAGCAAAATCCTTGTGTCTTTGGATATTACAGAAGAAGTAGTTCAGGAGGCGGCAGAACAGGGAGCCCAACTGATTGTATCCCATCATCCGGTGGTTTTCGGCAGCGTGAAATCGGTGACTGACCAGACCGTCACAGGGCGCATTCTATTGTCCCTTGCTGAAAACCGGATCGCAGCCATTTGCGCCCACACCAATCTGGATGCGGTGGAGGGCGGTGTCAATGATGCGCTGGCGATGCGGCTGGGCCTGACTGATATCGGCCAGCTGCGGCAGGCCGGGATTGACGGGCAGGGCAGGGCCTATGGCATCGGCCGGGTTGGCCTGTTGCCGGAGCAGTCCCTGTATGATTTTGCCATAGCAGTAAAGCGGCTTTTGGGAGCCAACGGCATCCGGCTGGTAGACGGCGGAAAGGCTGTCCATATGGTAGCGGTAGGAGGCGGCGCCTGCGCTGAGTTCATGGCAGATGCGCTTGCCCAGGGTTGCGATACTTTTGTCACCTCCGATGTGAAGTATCATCATTTTTTAGAGGCGCGGGCGCTAGGGCTCAACCTGGTGGATGCGGGCCATTTCCCCACGGAAAACGTGATCTGCCCCGTACTTCAAAGCTGGCTGGTCCAGCGGTTTCCCCAGGTAGCTGTGTCGGTATCCCAACGGCATTCGGAGGTGTTTTCTTATCTGTAGTCCGGCATGAAGCGGGCCCTGCCTTCATATGGTGGAAGGAAGGGGGACTGGCTGATGAAGCGTGACATTTTATTGTTGGCGGCATGCCTATGCGTGCTGATTGGGATAAACTGGCTGGGAGATCAAAGGGCGGAACCGGTATCTGCTGCTGTGGGGCTGGACAAAAAACCAACGCTGATTCTGGATGCCGGACACGGCGGAGAGGATGGCGGAGCCAGTACGGCGGCAGGGGAGAGGGAGAGCGATATCAATTTGGCCATTGTGCTCAAAGCGCGGGCGTTAATGGTATTTTTAGGGGAGGAGCCCCGGCTCACCCGGGACAAGGACGTATCCCTGCACAACAATGGGGCAGAGACAATTCGGCAGAAAAAAGTATCCGATTTGAAAAACCGGGTTGCGCTGGTGGAGAGTATTCCAAACGCGCTCCTTATTAGTGTACACCAAAATCACTTTACAGATTCACGATATAGCGGATCCCAGATTTTTTACAACCGCGGAGATCCAAACCGCCTGTGGGGAGAGCGTGCCCAGGAGGTATTCCGACAGGTGTTGGCACCGGACAATGGGCGAAAGGCCAAGCGTATGCCGGAAGGTATTTATTTGTTTGACCACATCAGCTGTCCGGCTATCCTGATAGAGTGCGGTTTTCTCAGCAATGGGGAGGAGGCAGCTCTGCTTTCCACAGCTGCCTATCAAAAAAAGGTGGCGGTAGCATTGGCAGGGGCGTATTATGCCCAATTCGAATGATGCCGGCATTAGAGGAGGAGAATGATATGGCTAGGGCTAAGGCCGCATTCTATTGTACGGAATGCGGAAATGAAACATTAAAATGGCAGGGGAGATGCCCTGCCTGTGGGGCATGGAATACCATTGTGGAGCAGCCTGACAAGGATTCAAAGAAAAAAGCAGGCCTACCTGCCCCTGTGGGAGTGGACATGCGGCATCCCAGGCTCATGGCTGAGGTAGAGGCAGTAGACGAGTTGCGCTTTCATACCGGCATGAATGAGTTGGATCGGGTACTGGGCGGCGGTGCAGTAAAGGGTTCACTGGTGTTGGTGGGTGGCGCGCCGGGCATCGGAAAATCTACTCTGATGCTACAGATCTGCGATAATTTGTGTCGGTTTTCCAGTGTATTGTATGTATCAGGTGAGGAATCAGAGCGTCAAATTAAATTACGGGCCCAACGGTTGGCCATTCGAGAGGAGGGGCTCTACCTTTATTCAGAGACCAATTTAGATGACATTGTGGCAGCGGTTCAGGAAAAAAAGCCGGATATTCTTATCGTTGACTCCATTCAGACAATCTACAATGGGGATTCTAATTCCTCGCCGGGCAGCGTGGCCCAGGTAAAGGAGTGCACTATGGCGCTGATGCATGTGGCAAAAGGCCTGGGGGTTACGGTATTTGTGGTTGGACATATCAATAAGGAAGGTTCCCTGGCTGGTCCCAAGGTGCTGGAACATATGGTAGACTGTGTGCTTCATTTTGAGGGAGAGGAACACAATTCCTATCGGATTCTGCGGGCGGCCAAGAACCGTTTTGGAGCTACCAATGAGATTGGTGTGTTTGAAATGGGAGATCAAGGGCTGATAGAAGTGCCGAATCCGTCGGAGGCTATGCTGTCTGGAAGGCCAGAAAATATGCCGGGTTCCTGTGTCACCTGTGTGATGGAGGGGGTAAGGCCAGTGCTGGCGGAGGTGCAGGCGCTGCTTTCACCTTCGGCCTATGGCAACTCCCGGCGTACCAGCAATGGTTTCGATTATAACCGGGCCATGATGATGCTGGCTGTGTTGGAAAAGCGGGGCGGATTGGCTTTATCCAATTGTGATTTTTATGTTAATGTCATTGGTGGCTTGACACTGAACGAGCCGGCTGCCGACTTAGCTCTAATTACAGCGTTGGCCTCCAGCTTCCGGGACAAGCCTGTGCCTTTTGACTTAGCGGCAATTGGAGAGGTGGGGCTCACCGGAGAACTGCGTTCGGTAAGCGCTGTCAACCAACGGATCAGTGAAGTTCGGCGGCTTGGCTTTACCAAGTGCTTGGTGCCCGCCAGAAGCACTGGAAAAATAATTGCGCCAGCCGGGCTAACCCTGATCCGGGTTAGCAACATTCGAGAGGCTATTGCTGTGCTGATTTGACAGTTTGGGCGTAAAGTTGAGACAGACGTCGTTGGGAACAGCCTGGTCAACAGCTCGGGCCTGGTCTAATGTGCATAGGCCATCGTCTTGAAATTTACAGTTCTGTGTGCACGGGATAAGACTCATGGTGTTCACCTAAAGTGTTGATTTTAGCGAGGCTTGTATTATATGGATAGTTTGGAAAGAGATGCAGGTCAGCACACCTGGCTCAATATAATTAAGTTTAGTATGCCAATGGGCAGGGGAGTTTATCCTTTTTCCCGTTATTGTGCTTTTTCTGTATGCCCATCTCCAAGTGGATGTGCATGATCGCAGTCCAGCTAGTGCACGTCAAATGCTACTGGGCGTCCCGGAGCTTGGCCAAGCCCACGGTGGATTATGTAGATATGCCGGGTGATTCTTTTCTGTGGGATGTCTGGGCTACGGCCCGGTACACGAAAGAGATCGACGCCGGGGAATATGGCCGTTTCATTATTGCTGAAGAATAAGGGGGGTATCGGTCGGCACATTCAACTCAACAAAATAAAGAGTATCTTAATTCTTTGATACGCAAAAGCAGGGGAGTGCTTCCCCTGCTTTTTTTGTTGTCCTGGACGGTCTATCGCTGTAGTTTGTCCTGGTCGGTCTATCGCTGATACGCAAAAGCAGGGGAGGTTATCCCCTGCTTTTTTACTGAGCCTTGTTTAGTTCCTGTATCTCTCGGTTGATCCGCATGATAGCGGCCTGATGTACATCCAGCTGATCTTGGAGCTGCTCCGTACGGCGCTCAATCTTGTCATCAATGCGTTCCAGGATCATGTTATGGCCTTCCGATAGTTTCTGGATGGCAGGCTGTATCTCATTTTCTAGTAAAAGGCGTACTGGGTGTGCCTCTTCTTTTACAATGGCCCGAATTGCTTGAAGTAGTTCCTGATCTGTCATACTTATGCCCTCCAAAAATAGTTGATGAAGGAATCATACCATACTCACCGGGGCCAGTCAAGCCCGCGGGGGAGACCTAGGATATAGTCGGCTGATACCCCGTAATGTTGACAAAAGGCTATTATATATCGTGTAGGTATTTCGTTTTTTCGTCTCTCATAGTTTGCCCATTGTATATGATGTACTCCTAACGCTTTTGCTAATTGGCGTTGAGTTTCATCGTGATCTGTGCGAGTGTCAATTATCCTTTGTATGATATCCATATTGCCCTCCTTGCTAATAAATTTACTATTGACATTATAGTGTATGTATGGTATATTTTATTCGCTAGCTAGTATATCTATTAGCTATAACGGGGAGCTCAAAAGAAGAAAGGAGAAAAAACAATGTACTACGACAAACACGGGCGGCTCATCAAGGCTGGTATGGTTCTGGTGTCTGATGACGATGAGAAGTGGGAAGTGTGCGAAACGATCTCGGCTTTTGGCGATAAGGATTTAGGTTTGTCCTGCAACGCTGGGGAAGCGTACCCCCTTTGGCAGTTTGATCTTTCTGAGTGGTCTATTTTGGATGACGATTATTGAAAAGGAGTTTTGAAACGTGCAGTTTGTAAAGAAAATGGTGTACCTGGGCTTATAGCTCTATGACGTTTGCCCGTGACAATTCGGTGATGCATACGGTTTCTTTCTTTGATGCCGAGGATCAGAACACGGTTTCCGTTAACGTGATGGATTCCAGGACGGCTGTATCTTCTGTGCTTCCGTCCCTCTCCTTCGGCGCTCCCTGTCAGACAACTTTCTCCGTGCGCACTACGACTGACAAGCAGTCCGGCAAGTCGTATTGCAAGCTGGGGTTGGTTGAGGTCGTCCCCGTTCCCGTCAAGTGAGCGTGGGGTGTCCGCTTTCTTCTGCCCTCCTCTCCTGTCTCACGGGAGGGGAGGGCGCTCCCCTAAAGGTTTCGGTGGAGGTCACGCCGTCCGATGAGGTGGTGGCCCTGCGTACCAGGGTGTCGGAACTGGAAGGGGAGCTTGCCGCGCTCCGTATTGCGTATAACCGTACCGAATACCTGTACGGCTGTGAGGTGCGGCTGAATCTCCAGCTCCAAGACCTGATGCGCGTGGCGGGGGTGCCCTTTCCCCGCCGCCTGTGCACCACTTCCCGGCATGGAGAGCAACGCTAGAGCGTCAGCAATCCCGCCCTTTGGGATTGCGGTAGCGTGACAATACCGCTGGCCCGCCGTTGCTTCCCGTGCCGTCATGCTCCACCTGTCCTTCGTCGGCGGCTGGCACTTTCTGTAACGGGGGTTTGCTTTACATACATATTGCGGGGTAGCAGGAACGGTTCCTGCACGGCTTTAGTGAGGCCGGGTTTGCTGGTTCGAATCCAGTCCCCGCACCCATAGGAGGGGATAACGTGAAAAGATTCTGGACGGTGCTTTCGGGCGTGTGCCTGTTCCTGGCTCTTTGCGTTGTCCCCTCCTTTGCTTCGTCTCCTGCTCTTGATTCCCTCTCCAGTGGTATTTCCCCTTATGCTACATCCACCACGCCCGTTTACCCCTCTGGGAGCAATTACCCCTATTTTGTGGGCAGTGAGCCTAGCAGCAGGCCTGGGTACTCCTCCGATAATTTTTATACGGCTGTATCACAAAGTCTGCGTAATGGCTTTGTGACGATGAGCAAGGGGCTTTATGATCTACAGCGGTCTTTCACCCTCTATAGCACTGCCTTTGATACTTTTAATACTAATTTCATTAAGTTAAAGAGTGAATTGACCGGGGGTTGGGCGACTTTCCCTTATTTGGCTTCTACCTCTAGTCTTGGTGTTGCTTATAATGGAAGCTCTTTGTATGCCATATCCCAGAGCCTGTACAATGGGTTCTACCAGACGATCACCCAGTTGAAGGACGTGGGCACTAAAGTGAGTAACCTTAACACCGGGCTGAGCTCTTCTGTGTCTGTCCTGGATTCCCATTTTACATCTGTTTTTCCTGGTGGTTCGTATCCATACGTTAAAGTTTCTGCTTGGAAACCCAGCGGAGCTTCTTCGTCTGATCCTCTTTTTGCTATTGCTTCTAGCCTTTCGTCTGGTTTTTGGGTAACTACTGATGGCATTACATACCTTCGTTCAAGTTTTGATGGGCTTCAAAAGAATTTGTTTGATGGTAAGACTTCGTATGTTGTTCGTGATTATTCTGTGACTACAGGTGAAAAGACTGCTGAGTATACTGTTAGTGGTTCTTATAATATGATCTATTATAATTTGCTTAATGTGAATGGGCTGCTCGCTGGCATCCTTCGTAATTTGTACAATCCTGTGGATGATGCTTTGGAGGATGCTTCAGAAGATCAGAAGAAGGAGGTACTTGATAATTTTTTCGGTGATGACGGCAACGGCGTAAAACCTGGGCAGATCGGTGACTTGGGCGGTATTTCTTCCGGCGCTGGCAGTCTGCTTGATACTGGCGCTGATATGGGGAGTGTTTTTGATGAGATCGGCAATCCCGGTTCTTCCGTGTGGTCCTGGTTTACTGTTGGCAATTCTGAGGCTATTAACGGCGCTCCAAGCTCTGCCTCGGAGATGACGCCTTACTCCCTCTGGGATGCTCCCGAGCCTTCCCCTACGGTAGAGGTTGTAGATTTCTATGGAGCTCAGAGGGAAGAGTTCTTTTCTATGCTGGGGGGTGGGTAAGCTGTGGTTGAACCGCTGATAAATGCCTATAACCTGCTCCTGGCCATCCAATCCGTGCTTCCGTCCCCCTTTGTTGCCCTGTTCAATCTCATGCTGGGATTGTTTGCCGTGTCGGTGATTATCAAGCTCCTGCTCAGTATCAGGTGATTTCTATGGTTAAAATTTGGCAAATGCTCTTCGGCTTTTTCCCGGCTTGGTTCCAGGTTTTTATTCTGGCCGTCCTGGCATTCATCGTTGTAATCATCGTATTCAAGATCGTGGCGTTCATCCTGGACTGCATCCCGTTTGCGTAGGAGGTTTTATGAGTGCTGACGCTTTATCTCTGCTTGGCGGGCTTTTGTCTGCTGTTTGGCGGCTCTTTAATGGTTGGTATCTTCCGGGTACGAACGTTACCCCCGTGGCTTTTGCTCTTTCTATTCTGTTCGTTTGGCTTCTCGTTAGGCGTATTGTCCGTCTTTTTGATTCAGAAGGTTCTGTGAAGGGTAGGGGAGACGATGGTTAAGATCTTGCGGGGTGTGGTTCCGCTCCTGTTGTGCTTCTGTGTGATCTGCTCTCTGTGCGGCGTCGGCTTTGCCGCTCCGTCCAATCCGTATCAAGTCGGGGGAGATACCTCCATCTCTGGCGGTGGTGGCGGTGATGGTACATACATCGTTCTCCCGGATGACTTTATCATCCAGTCCGCTGGCTATGACGATTTCATGGCCATTGACCCTTATTCCCTGGCTCCCGTCACCCCTGGCAATACCTCCGGCCTGAAGGCCGTCCTCCTTTCCATCCTGGGCAGTTATGACCCTATATGCGCCGAGGCTACCATGTATATACCGATATGGCGGACTGCCGCATACCGGGTGTGCGCATTATCTCGGTGGACATGCTCTCCACCTTCCGGCCTGAGCCGAACAGCGCCCTTTTCCTGGACGAGGTTGGCGTGTCCATGGACAACCGCAATTTCAAGAATTTCCCGCCCGGCCTCCGGGACTTCTTCAAGTACCTGCGGAAGATGAAGTGTGTGTGCTACCTCAATTCCCAGGCGTTTGATGTGGACAAGAAGGTGAGGGACACTACGGACAAGATGGTGCTCCAGGTGGCGCTTCTGGGATGCTTCAGCTTGTCCCGGCCGATCATCCGCCGTATTACCCTTACCGAGAGTACCTCCCAGGCTGACAGCCGGATCGCGGACAACCTGAGCTTTAGTTCTATCTGGACATGGCGTATCTTCTATATGCCCAGGTATTTCAAATATTTTGATACCTCCTCCATGCCTGATAGGCCGTTGCTCCCCATTCGCTACAGCGACCATGCAGACCCCGACCTGTCCCCCAAATCTATCAAGGAGATGCTTCAAGATGTATTGTCTAAAGCCCGTCAATATTTTGACCGTGAACCGCTGTAGGCTGTTCGTGGTGGCCGCCCTGGTCACCTTCTGGTGTTTCTTCTTCTCCTTCCTCCTGGCCCCCCTGTGGGCCTCTGGAGTGCTTGCATTGCTCCATGTCCTGGCCCTGTACCTTGCTGTGAGCAGCTGCTATAAGCTCCTGGTTTTCATGTTTCTGAGCCGGGAAGGGGAGGGGGATGATCTGGGAGCCTTTCCGGGTAGGGAAAGGCTCCCTATTACTTGACAGTAGTATCACTTACGCCCGCGCCTATAAAAAAGGTTCTAAAAAAATAAGAAAAGAAAGAAAAATAAGAAGAAAAATAAAAGAAAAGAAGGGGGCTGTAGTATTACTTAGGTTTGAATTGAATAGGGGAGTTGTGCCTGATGTTGTACAATGTCCGTATCAAGACATTTCCAGATGGGCATAAACAGTATTTTTGGAGTGAGAATTATATTTTAAGGAATGTTCCAGAAGAATTTAAACCAAAAAAGTTGAAAAGAAAGCTGACTTTACCTGACAATGACGGGAGGTTTCGGAATAATATGAATCGTGCGGTGAATCAGGTGTATGATCTTGCTCGTGCTAATCATTTTGACTGGTTTATTACTTTAACCTTGAATCCAGATATCGTTAATAGAACTAATTATGATGAATGTGCTAAAATAATTCGGCTTTTTACTAAACGTTTGCAACGTACTGGTAATACATGGCTCATCGTCCCGGAGCTACATAGTGACGGCAAATCATACCATTTCCATGGACTGGTACAGGGTGAATTGGACTTGACCCACTGGAAGGGAGAAGTGTATAATCTAAACAACTTTGAGTTCGGCTATACCACGGCGATGCCCATCAAAGATCCACAGCGGGTTGCCACATACATAGCCAAGTACCTGACAAAGGATATTTCGGTGCCCAAGGGCCGGAAATGCTACTGGGCGTCCCGGAGCTTGGCCAAGCCCACGGTGGATTATGTAGACATGCCGGGTGATTCTTTTCTGTGGGACGTCTGGGCTACGGCCCGGTACACGAAAGAGATCGACGCCGGGGAGTATGGCCGTTTCATTATTGCTGAAGAATAAGGGGGGTATCGGTCGGCACATCCAACTCAACAAAATAAAGATTTTGTTGAGTTAAGGGCAGGGTAAATTAACCTACATTGGTATATAAAGCGGCTTACTCATGTTATCTGCTTTTCTTACCTCTGTAATTGAATGCCTTAAACAGTGTGTTTGACCGAAAATTATGATTGATTACCGTTTGGAGGCGCCGCCAATTCTGCGGGATTTTCTGACCTACCACGAAACCATTCAGGGCCATTCTAAAAAAACTGTAGATGAGTATTTTTTGGACCTACGCACTTTTTTCCGTTACATCAAAATTGAAAAAGGCTGCGTATTGCGTACCACGCCGCTGGATGAGATTTCTATTGCCGATGTGGATTTGGCCCTAGTCAAGTCGGTGACATTGACAGATATCTATGCCTTTCTCAGTTTTTTGAGCCGGGATCGGGTTAAGAACGCCAATGACCCCAATTCTAGTTATGGACTGGAAGTGTCATCAAGAGCTAGAAAAGTAGCTGCAATACGCTCTTTTTATAAATATCTTGTGTCAAAGGCCAAGGTTTTGGAAGATAATCCAATTCAAGAGTTGGACTCCCCAAAAATCCGACAAACGCTGCCGCGCTATCTGACTCTGGACGAAAGCATCCGGCTTTTGGAATCTATTGATGGGGATAACGCAGAACGGGATTTCTGTATCATCACGCTGTTTCTGAACTGTGGTATGCGCATTTCTGAACTGGTGGGGTTGAATCTCTCCGACATTCGGGAGGACCGTATCCGGGTATTGGGCAAGGGAAACAAAGAACGGGTGATTTACCTCAATGCTGCCTGCCAGGGCGCCCTCGAGGCGTGGCTGGCGGTGCGTTCCCGCTCCGGCGCGGCGGATCCCTCTGCCCTGTTCATCTCCCGCAAGCACACCCGACTTAGCAAGGATGGGGTTCACTACATGCTCAAACAGCGGTTTACTGCCGCCGGACTGGACAGCAGCAAATATTCTGCCCATAAGCTCCGCCATACTGCCGCCACGCTGATGCTGCAAAACGGCGTGGATGTGCGTACCCTTCAGGAAGTATTGGGCCATGAGCACCTGAACACCACCCAGATTTACACCCACGTAGACAGCGATGCGCTGCGGAACGCAGCCCAGTCCAATCCGCTGGGACAGATCAAAGCCAAGCCTGGCCGAGGGCGCCCCGCAAAGAGAAAAAAGGAGGAAGAATCATGAACTATAGCATTCGACGGATTCCTTGCGGAAATGTGAACTGCTATTTGATTGCCAACGGAACAACTGCGGTCTTAGTGGACACAGGTCGGGAAACGTATCGGCAGAAGGTGCTTGTTGCGTGTCATGGACTTCGTGTGTGTCTGATTGCACTTACTCACGGACATGTTGACCATGTACAAAATGCGGCGTATTTCTCCAATACCTTGAATTGCCCTGTGGCGATCCATGAGGCAGATATGAAGCTGCTGCGGGACAACATGGAACAGCCCCTATATGCAGATGGTGTTTTGGGTAAAATTGTACTGGCAGCATCCGTTAAGAGTTTCCAGGCAGATCTTATTGCGCCCTTTATGCCATCCATATCCTTAAAAGATGGCGATTCCCTGGACAGTTATGGGATTCCTGCAACAGTTATTGGCCTCCCCGGACATACGGACGGCTCCATCGGGCTGGATATTGCGGAAACAAACCTAATTGTAGGCGACGCATTAATGAACATGTTTTATCCTACTACATCCATGCTTTATCACAATAAGACGGCTATGCTGGAAAGTGCAATGAAAATTGGGACCCTTGGATCCAGAACGATCTATTTCGGGCACGGGAAACCTGTCAAAAATAGAAAATGGGCGTAAGTATAGCGCGGAGGATTTAATCCCCCGCGCTGTCGTCTTGTCTCAAATTTGACGAAGGACCATTGGTTACCTTGAGTGCCCCCACAATGTGGAGGAACCTCCACTCAACCACATTCTGATAGCTGTCCAGTGGACGGTAGTCGGCATCATTGGAGTGGGCGGCGATGAGAATGTTGTCCGGCCTGGGGATGGGGCCAACCGATACAATTACCGGCGTATGGGCGAACACTTCCCCGCTGTTTTCAAACCGAAGCTGGACAAAGTCACCAGGGCGTAGAAAGTTCATGTGTACCTGGATGCCCACTGGGCCGTCGGTGGGCTGCGGCCGGGTCATAAAATCCCAAAAAAATTGAACCCCGGTCCAAGCTGGGGCCCGGTCGGTAGCGTCGATGTAATACCAGCCGAATTCCGGGGTAAAGTTCATGATACCGGTTCCCGCATACAGGCATTGGGAGGCAAAATTGGTACAGTCTCCACCAATCTCGCTGAAATCATAGAAAGCTGGATTTCGGGTGTAGGCCCATTTGTGGGCATATGCCACCGCCGCTCGGCGGTTATATGGGAGCAGTTGGATCACACTGCCTCCCCCCTTTCCCGCTATTTTATGTCTGCCGTCATTTTGTTGACACAGGCCAATGAAATTTCTCCTTGTTTTGTGGGTTTTGACCCGCAAAAAGCGGAGCTTTTGCTTGCATTTTCCTTGAGTGAATGTTAAAATCATAACGGAAACCACTAAAACTTTATTTTTATAAGGAGTTGGACAATTATGCCACTGGTTACCTCGACCGAAATGTTCAAGAAGGCCTACAACGGCGGCTATGCCGTGGGCGCGTTCAACGTCAACAACATGGAAATCGTTCAGGGCATTACCGAGGCCTGCCGCGAGGAAAAGGCCCCCGTCATCCTCCAGGTGTCCAAGGGTGCCCGGGCCTATGCCAACCACACCTATCTGGTAAAGCTGGTGGAGGCCGCCGTCATTGAGTGCCCCGAGATCCCCATCGTACTCCATCTGGATCACGGCGACAGCTTTGAGACCTGCAAAAGCTGCATTGATGGCGGTTTTACTTCTGTTATGATCGACGCTTCCTCCAAGCCTTTTGAGGAGAACATTGAAATCACCAAAAAGGTCGTCCAGTACGCCCATGACCACGGCGTGGTTGTGGAGGCCGAGCTGGGCGCCCTGGCCGGCGTGGAGGACGAGGTCAACGTGTCCGCCGAGGAGTCCCACTATACCCGTCCTGAGGAAGTGGAGGAGTTCGTATCTAAAACCGGCTGTGACTCTCTGGCCATCGCTATAGGCACCAGCCATGGTGCCTATAAGTTCACCGCCGCCCAATGCACCCGCAACGAGAAGGGTGAGCTGGTGCCCCCTCCCCTGCGCTTCGATATTTTGAACGAAGTGGTCAAACGTCTGCCCGGCTTCCCCATTGTGCTCCACGGTTCTTCTTCCGTGCCCCAGGAGTATGTGAAGATGGTCAATGCCAACGGAGGCAAGATGCCCGACGCGGTGGGCATCCCCGAGGAACAACTGCGTGAGGCCGCCCGGAGCGCCGTGTGTAAAATCAACATCGACTCCGACCTGCGCCTGGCCATGACCGGCACCATCCGCAAGTTCTACGCTGAGCATCCCGACAAGTTTGACCCCCGTGAATATCTGAAGCCTGCCCGTGCCAACATCAAGGAGCTGGTGCGCCACAAGCTGGTAGATGTGCTGGGCTGTAATGGCAAGGCGTAAGAAACACAGACAAAGGAGAAATTCGACATGGCACAGTTAAAGGGCGCTTGCGTCATCGGCCAGTCCGGCGGCCCCACCTCTGTTATCAATGCCAGCGCTTACGGCGTTATCCGCACCGCGCTGGACTGCCCGGATATTACTGCCGTCTATGGTATGGCTCACGGTATCAAAGGCATGCTGAACGATCAACTGTACGACATGGGCCAGGAGGATGCCAAGGAGTTGGAGCTTCTGCTCAACACCCCCTCCTCCGAGTTGGGTTCCTGCCGTTACAAAATCGCTGACCCTGATGTGGACGACACGGATTATAAGCGTATTCTGGATATCTTTAAGAAGTACAATATCCGCTACTTCTTCTACAACGGCGGTAATGATTCCATGGATACCTGCGCCAAGGTGAGCCGATTTATGGCCAAGTCCGGTTACGAGTGCCGGGTAATGGGCGTACCCAAGACAATTGACAACGACCTGTTCGGTACCGACCATTGCCCCGGTTTTGCCTCCGCGGCCAAGTATATTGCCACCTCCTGCGCCGAGGTGTACAAAGACGGCCGGGTATACGACACCGGCATGGTTACCGTGATTGAAATCATGGGCCGCCACGCCGGCTGGCTGGCTGGCGCCGCCGCCTTGGCTGGCGTGGTGGGCTGTGCCCCCGACTTGGTGTACCTCCCCGAGGTGGACTTTGACATGGACAAGTTCCTGTCTGACGTGGACGCCATTTACAAGAAGAACGGCAACTGCATCGTAGCTGTTTCTGAGGGCATCCATTATGCCGACGGTTCCTTTGTGTCTGAGGCCAAAACCTCCGCCACCGATGGCTTCGGCCATGCCCAGCTAGGCGGTCTGGCAGCTCTGCTGGCTAATGCTGTCAAGGAAAAGACCGGGGCCAAGGTTCGTGGCATTGAGCTGTCCCTGCTCCAGCGCTGCGGTGCTCATCTTGCCTCTCAGACTGACATTGACGAGTCCTTCCTGGCGGGCAAGACCGCCGTGGAAGCCGCTGTAGCCGGTGAGACCGACAAGATGGTGGGCTTTGAATGTACCCGTGAGGACGGTGTATACACCTGTAAAACTAAGCTCTTCAATCTCTCCGAGGTGGCCAACTTTGAGAAGAAGGTGCCGCTGGAATGGATCAACGCTGAGCACAATGGCGTAACCCAGGGCTTTATTGACTATGCTCTGCCCTTGATCCAGGGGGAGAATCATCGGGCCACCGAAAACGGCCTGCCCCGTTTTGCGCGCCTGAAGAAAGTGCTGGCGAAGTAAACAGAAACGAAAAAGTACCAGGTCCTTTTGGACCTGGTACTTTTTATATCCATTTATTACAGCGCTTTTTCACACCGCTCATAACAGTCCAACGCGGTTTCTCTGCCAAACCAACCCTCGCCTTCGCCAACCTGAGGGTATAGCCGCTTCAGTGTAAGAAGCTCTTTTTCCGTAAGCTCTGCAAGCTCCTCTGTTGCGCAGTCTGTTTTCACAACTACATATTTATGGTCTCCATCCGCCCGTTTGAATACTCCAATGATTTTTACGGCAACTTCATCGCCCAGCTCATATTCCGCGTGTGATATCAGAATACAATCACAATGTGGCCCTGGAGGCGATCCCGACTCCTTAATCCAGCCATAAGGATATGAAATTCCCCTGGCAAACAATAGGGAACCTTTATCAGATTCCACGAAACTGTGCTTTTCCGAGTCGTAAATCATTCTTTTAGAAGATTGGGGCATCTGCTCCACAATCATGTTCACGATCAGCCCTCGACGCCTGCCACCCCGGTCATAGCCCGAGTAACGGCTTGGCCTCGGGCATCCAGACCCTTGGTCATGGCCAGTGCCTCAGTAATGTCATAGTCCACGATATCCTCGCCCTGCATAGCGACCACCCGGCAGGTCTTTCCTTCTGACAATAGTTTCACGGCCTCATAGCCCATATAGGTCGCTACCATACGGTCCCGGGCACTGGGAGAACCACCCCGCTGCACGTGGCCCAGTACAGTGACGCGGGTATCCAACGCAGTGGCGTTTTTGATTTGCTCTGCCACACGGTAAGCACCGCCGGGAACGCCCTCCGCCACGATAACCATAAAGTGGGTACGCCCGCCCAACCTGGCTTGGCGAATGGGTTCAATGACATCCCTGTCAAAATCGACTTCTTTCTCCGGAACCAAAACTACGGTGGCACCACAGGCGATGGCCACGGATACGGCCAGGTGCCCGGCCCGATGGCCCATAACTTCCACCACTGAACAGCGCTCATGGGATTTCATAGTATCGCGCAGCCGGTCAATGCTCTCCAGCGCGGTGTTGCAGGCAGTGTCATAGCCAATCGTATAAGTAGAGCAGGCGATATCGTTGTCAATCGTTCCAGGAATACCAATGACGGAGATGCCACTGTTAGCAAGGCTTAGCAAGCCTTTGAACGTCCCATCGCCGCCGATGCCGACCAAGGCGTCAAGGCCCAGTAATTTACAGGTGGCGAGGGCCTTCTTCCGGCCTGCCTCCTCAATGAACTCCAGGCTGCGGGCAGAGTACAGCATGGTGCCGCCCCGGCGGGAAATATCGCTGACACTCTCAAAATTCAGCCGTGCAAAATCACCGTTGAGCAGGCCGTGGTAGCCACGGCGTATGCCGATGCAGTCAATTCCGTAGTGCAGGGATGCCCGAACCACGGCACGGATGGCGGCATTCATGCCAGGGGCGTCGCCTCCGCTGGTAAATACGCCGATACGGTGGACAGCAGGTTTCATGGTTTTCAAATCCTTTCCCTATAGTGATTTGAGTACTGGTTTTATCAAACTTTCAGGTCCTCAGCCTGCTCTGACAAAGCGGAGCGGTGGGCCTCCAGCACAGGCCGGACACAGTCGCCCAGGAAGTCGGCAACCTGTTCTGGGCAGCGTCCAATATACCGGGAAGGCTCCAGATGGGCAGACAGTTCCTCACGGCTCAGATCAAACAGAGGGTCGGCGGCAAGCAGATCAATAAGGTTGTTTGTCAGGCCAAAATCCTTTACATTCCGTCCGGCTTCCTGGGAATGAACCCGAATGCGTTCGTGGATCTGCTGACGGTCTCCCCCCCGCTGCACCATGTCCATCATGATATTTTCGCTGGCCATGAAGGGCAGCTCCTCCATAATGTGTTTTTCAATGACTTTCTCATGCACCACCAGTCCAGAGGCCACATTTTCATAGATGTTCAAAATAGCATCTACCGCCAGAAAAGCCTCGGGGACGGAGATACGCTTATTTGCCGAGTCATCCAGCGTTCGCTCGAACCACTGGGTCGCGGAGGTATAGGCAGGGTTGGCAGCGTCTGCGATAACAAAACGGGCCAGGGAACAGATGCGTTCGCACCGCATGGGGTTTCGCTTATACGGCATAGCAGATGAACCAATTTGATGGGCCTCAAAAGGTTCCTCAACTTCCTTTAAATGACACAAAAGCCGCACATCAGTGGCAAATTTACAGGCGGACTGTGCAATGCCGGACAGGGTTGCGAGAACGGCGGCATCCACTTTTCGGGAATAGGTTTGACCGGATACGGGGACAGTCTCTTTGAAGCCCATTTCCTGTGCAATGCGCCGATCCAGCTCTTTGCATTTGTCGTGGTCACCCTTGAATAGCTCCAGAAAAGAGGCCTGGGTGCCGGTGGTGCCCTTGCAACCTAGTAGCTTAAGAGTGGAAATGCGGTATTCCACTTCATCCAGATCCTGAAGAAGTTCGTTTATCCACAAGGTGGCCCGCTTGCCAACGGTGACCAACTGTGCAGCCTGAAAGTGAGTAAATCCAAGCGTTGGCAAGGCTTTATACTTGTCGGAAAATCGGGCTAATGCGTTCATCACCCGTATCAGCTTATCCCTGAGAAGGATTAGCCCTTCCCGCATAATGATAATATCGGTATTGTCTCCAACATAGCAACTGGTCGCCCCGAGATGGATAATGGGCATGGCTTTTGGACATTGGGTACCATAAGCGTGGATGTGTGCCATTACATCGTGGCGCAATTCCCGCTCCTTTATCGCTGCCAACTCGTAATCGATATCGGTGAGGTGGGCTGCCAGCTCATCCACTTGCTCCTGGGTTATGGGCAAACCTAATTCCATTTCTGCACGGGCCAGAGCTACCCACAGCCGCCGCCACGTAGAAAATTTTTTATCCGCAGAAAAAAAATATTTCATTTTGTCACTGGCATATCGAGAGGACAGCGGGCTTTCATAAACAGCTTTATTCATATCAATGTATCACCTCAAGTTCATGGATTTCAGATTTAAAGTATTATATCACACCAACCGTTCCCGGACAAGTTGTAACCTCAAATTTATCACTCCCAGAGTTGGGCTTATTTAAAACTTATCAACCTACAGCATTAATCTGACTTAAATTATATAAAGTATTATTGCTTCAATCCACCTTGTTTGTCCGGTAAAAAAATTCTCTCACCACTGGGTAATTCCCAATTTTCAAACCGCGCCTAGAAAAAAGGGCCGCGCTAAGCGCGACCCTTTTTGTTGGATTATCTACATTAGCCCTCGCCGCGCATCTTGGCAAAGCACTCGCTGCAGTAGACCGGACGATCAGACTTCGGCTCAAAGGGAACCTTGGCCTCGCCGCCGCAAGCGGCACAGACAGCGGTGAAATACTCGCGGGGACCACGGGCAGCGGCCTTGCGGGCATCGCGGCAGGCCTTGCAACGCTGGGGCTCATTCTGGAAGCCACGCTCAGCGTAGAACTCCTGCTCACCGGCAGTGAACACGAACTCCTGGCCACACTCTTTGCAAACTAAGGTCTTGTCTTCGTACATTGGAAATACCCTCTCTTTGATGCCCAGAATCGGAAATACAACCTGCTGGGACTGTAATATTTGCGTCAGCTTTCGCTGAAAACGCCAAAATTCCCGGCAACCTTTCGCCGGATGCGCTGGACTGCGTTGTCCACAGATTTAACAGGACGCCCCACCTGTCCGCTAATCTCCTGATAGGACAATCCACGCAGAAAACACGTTAAAACCTCACGCTCCAGCACAGACAACTGCCGCCCCAAACGGGCCAAACGCTCATTTTCCTCTTCCCTACTGATGTACAGCTCTTCGGGGCTTATCTCAGATCTCAGTACCATAGGGGCTTCAAACGGAACGCTGTCATTCAGCGGGGCATGCTTGCTTCGCGCGGCACTGGTCACTGCCGAACGAATCTGATTGCGGATGCAAACCTCCGCAAAGGTTCCAAACTGAACATCGCGGCTTGGCTCAAATTCCCGAATAGCCTTCAGTAACCCGAACATGGCTTCCTGGATCAGATCCTCACTGTCTCCACCAGCTAGAAAATAAGGCCGGGCACAAATACGCACCTGACGAAAATACCGCTTGACAAGCTCCTCCTCCGCATCCCGGCAACCTCCGGCAGCCAGAGCACAGAGCACTTCATCACTATACTTATTAATTTGAGAAGTAGTTTTACTCATAGTTCAACCTTGTTTATTTAAGCACAGAACTGCCGAATTGTCAATTGTTTTTGGTGATTTTTTTAGGAAATCTTCTAAAATCATCCGCGACGTCATAATTATTTACATTTTTGGATGAGCTTTCCATGTTATTGCGTACAAAGAAGGTCAAAAGGACAGCTGTTCCAGAGGCTCAGACCTGCCTGGTGTGGCCAAACCCAGGTGCTGGTACGCTTTTTGGGTAACACACCGCCCCCGGGGTGTACGGGTAAGAAATCCTAGTTGCATCAAATAAGGCTCGTAAACATCTTCTAAGGTAACCGATTCCTCATTGATAGTGGCGGCCAAGGTGTCTAGCCCCACTGGCCCCCCTCCATAGTTCACAATGATGCTTTCCATCATCCGCCGGTCCACATTGTCCAAGCCAAGCTCATCAATTTCCAAAGCCTGAAGGGCGCGATCCGCCACAGAACGGGTTACCACTCCCCCGGCGGTAACTTGGGCAAAGTCCCGCACCCGGCGGAGCATCCGATTGGCAATGCGGGGAGTCCCCCGGCTGCGCCGCGCAATTTCCAGCGCTCCTTTTTCTTCGATGGGCACCTCCAAAATTCCAGCGGAGCGGGTAACGATAAGGGCCAGCTCCTCTGGAGTGTATAATTCCAAGCGCAGGGTGACACCGAAGCGATCCCGCAGGGGAGCGGAAAGCTGTCCCGCCCGGGTAGTGGCCCCAATCAGGGTAAACTTGGGTAAATCCAGCCGGATAGAGTTGGCGGAAGGCCCCTTGCCAATGATGATGTCTATGGCGTAGTCCTCCATAGCGGGGTACAAAATTTCCTCTACAGAGCGGTTCAGCCGGTGGATTTCATCTACAAACAAAATATCGTTTTCTTGAAGGTTGGTGAGCAGTGCGGCCAGATCGCCGGGCTTTTCAATGGCTGGGCCGGAAGTGATGCGGATATTGACCCCCATCTCGTTGGCAATGATGCCGGACAAGGTGGTCTTGCCCAGACCGGGGGGGCCGTGAAGCAGCACATGATCCAGAGGTTCTCCCCGCATTTTGGCGGCCTGGATGAAAATGGACAGGTTTCCTTTGGCCTTTTCCTGCCCAATGTATTCAGTTAGGGCTTTAGGGCGCAGAGACCCCTCCCCCTCGTCATCGTGGGTCAGCGAGGTGGCCACCAGAGGGGCTTCCGTCTCAAAGCCGCCGTTGTCGGAAAAATCAATGCTCAAGGCTTCACTTCCTCTTGTTTTTTTGGAGGTATTCATGTGGATATCGCAGACAATGACAGCAACAAAAAGCAACACCAGACCGCCCGCATTCAAAGTTATACTGTCAAGTGCGCGGCTGGGGTGCGCGCCGCACATCAACATTTATTTTTCTTTTCATGCACCACAATCCATTCCGCGGTTTCCTGAGGGGAACACCCGTCTGTCATCAGCTTAACCGTATTTTGACTGTCATAACAGGATAGATAGGCTAGGCTCCGTTTCAGCGCATCCGAATGACGCACACCTGCCTGAATATCCTGTTCAATGCGTTGGCAAAGGGTTTGCTTCGAACATAGCAGGGTATACTGTAATACCTTTACACCATGCAGTTCCAGGCGATTTAAAATGCTACAGGAAATTTCAGGTTGGTGCATGACCCAACTGAAGATCACATAATCCAACTCAGGGCAGGCCAAAAACCGGGAGAGTAGAGCAGTGATATTGTCCAGCACCATGGCACGGGTTTCGTCCGTTACCCGAAAGGGGTTCATATTCCAGCACCAATCCCCGTCCAGGTATACGCCCGGCGTCAGCCTTTCCAGCAAAGCTTCGCATGTGGCGGTTTTTCCTACGCCCATGGGGCCATTAATAAATATAAGCGTTTTCAAGGCCTTACCATTTTTTTCAGCGCCTGTTTAATGACAGTTTCCAAGGACAGCGCCTCTAAATCAATTCCCTTCAGCGCCGCAGCGATTTCGCTCTGACTATAACCGAGCACAGCCAGGGCGGCAGACGCCTCGCTGGTCTTATTCTCAGGAATGATGGTCACGCCGCCTGCAAAAGGTTCTCCTCCGCCTGTGGTAAGCTGGCCCTTGGCCAGCTTATCTTTCAACTCCAGGATAATGCGCTGTGCAATTTTTTTGCCAATGCCCGGAGCGGAGGTCAGCGCCTTTTCGTTGCCGGATACAATGGCCATAGCCAGCCCCTCCGGGCTGTTGGACGACAGGATGGCCAGCGCTGCCTTGGGTCCTACCCCAGATACGCCGATGAGCATCCGAAAACAGCCCAATTCGCTCTCACTGGAAAAACCGTACAGCTCAAAAATATCCTCGCGGACGTATAGGTGGGTGTAAAGCTTTGCCGCCTTCCCCATATTAAGTTTACTTATGGTATGGCTGGTAGTACGGCAGGAATAGCCAACCCCCCCGCAGTCGATGACGGCCAGATAAGGCTCAATGTGGGCCACGGTTCCGTTCAGATAGTAAAACACGGCAATCTCTCCAAATTTAATGTAAGGACTTTAGCAGTGAGGTGGATGAGCGGGCGTGGCAAAGGGCAATGGCCACCGCGTCGGCCGCGTCGTCCGGCTTGGGGACAGCGCCCAAATTCAGCAGCCGCTTGGTCATGTCCATCACCTGCCGTTTCTCTGCCTTGCCGTAGCCTACCACGGCCTGCTTCACTTGGGAGGGGTTGTACTCACAGACAGGCAGGCCCAGCTTTTCTGCGGTCATGAGGATAACCCCCCTGGCCTGGGCTACGCCGATGCCCGTGGTGACATTGTGGTTGAAAAAGAGTTCCTCAATTGCCATCACATCCGGGTGGAATTGACCGATAAGCTCCTCCAGATCGGTGGCAATCCGCCACAGCCGGGCAGGCAGGCGTACCCCCGCCGGGGTATTAATGGCGCCACAAGCAGTCAGACGGTATTTTCCCAGCGCAGACTCCACCAGGCCGAAGCCTACAATAGCATACCCGGGGTCTATTCCAAGGGTCAGCAACGGCACGTCCTCCCAGTTCTTCATATCTCAGACATAATATCACAGTTTGCCGTCAAAGACAAGCAAAAACGGCGGATGATAACATCATCCGCCGCAGGGATTTATCGGTCAGGCCCGGGGGTGGGCCATAGAATATACGTCCCGGAGCTTCTGATTGACCACTTGGGTATAGATTTGGGTGGCGGAGATATCTGCGTGGCCCAGCATTTCCTGAATGGATTTCAGATCCGCACCGTTTTCCAGCAGGTGGGCGGCAAAGGAATGCCGCAGGGTGTGCGGGGTAATGTCCTTGTGAATGCCTGCCTTATCCTGATAGCATTTGACAATTTTCCAAAAGCCCTGGCGGCTCATACGTTCCCCATTCATATTAACGAAAAGAGCGGTTTCCCCAGGGTTTTCCAGCAGCTGGGGGCGCACATCACTGATATAAGCCGCCATGGCCCGCACCGCACCCTTGTAAAGGGGCACTATCCGTTCCTTGCTGCGACCCCGGCAGCGAAGAAAGCTGGCGGATAGGTTCAGATCCTGCACATCCAGGGAAATGAGCTCAGACACCCGGATGCCGGTAGCGTACAACAGCTCCAGCATGGCTTTGTCCCGGCAACCCTTGGAATCGGAGGGATCGGGCTGATCCAAAAACAGGTCTACTTCGTGGTTGGAGAGAATGGCAGGCAGCTTGCGCTCCACCCGGCTGGGGGTAAATCCCTTGGCCGGATTTACCTGTATTTCCCGGATAGAGATAAGATATGTATAAAACGATTTCAGCGCTGCAACGGATCTTACCACAGTGGCGTTGGACTTTCCCCTTTTCTCCAGGCACTGGGCATAGAGCCGCACATCCTCCTGGCTTACCTGAATGAGGGATAGGTGTTCCTGTTCCGCCCAGCCGGCAAATTGGCGCACATCACGAAGATAAGAGCTGAGCGTATTGACGGAGGCCCGCTTTTCTTGGGCCAGCCACGTCTCGTAATCAGCGAGGTAATCCAATGCGCTCCACTCCTCTCTCATGTAATAAAGAACCGGGTACAAACCGCAGTGAACAATGCGGGCATCAGTGTCTGCTGGAGCGCCACAGCAAGCACCAGCAATCCCGCACAGGGGGACAACGCCTGGGTCCTTTGTCCCCAGGACGTGGGCCGTTGGCCAGACAACCGCCCCATCGACTGGCAGAACGCATCAGCCGACACCACAAACAGCACCGGCACGGCCACCAAGGCCGTCACGCTAAATACAGCCAGAGATACCGCCACGCCGGGAAAACCGAACAACCGGGCAAAGATGGCAGCGGAATAAGAGAGCAAAAAGCCCCGGGCTGTCAATAAGGCGGGGATTCCTACTACTCCCAAAGGGGAGGCGCCCAAAAGAAACGCTACCAGCGGCCAACGCATCAAGTCCCAGATAGAAGACAGCAGGGCGGGTTCAACTCCGTTTCCCTGGCCTGCCATTTGAAAATAGTGGGTCAGGTAGTCGAGAAGTTCAGGGTTATCTCCACTCCAGCCTGAAAAGAGGAAACCGCCCAACGTACCCGCCGCAAAACAGATGCCCAGAACTGCCAATCGGGTCAGACTGTCCCAGGCCGGGGCGGCCTTGATCCGGCTTCCCATTTTGCGGACTGTCACCCTTCATCACCCCAGATTTTCCAAATATAGCTATACTGCCAAAACTATATTATGCGGAGAAGCGGCAGGGTATGCAGCCACGTTTTGTCAACCAACGTTTGCTTGAATACGAATTGTAATCGCCGGAGAAGTGCGCTCTTCCCGCGCCGGCGGATGCAAGCCTCACGGAAGCACAGCAAGACGGTGCTTCTATAATATAGACCTCTTTTTCTGGAAAGGCAAGAGAAATTGGCCAAATTTTCTCAAAAATTTTTTATGTTTATTTTTTATGTAAATAATATTATGTAAACTATTGGAACAGAACCAGGAACAGCACAGGATATTGTAACAAAACATCCCTGAACCTCAAAATGTTGAGATTCAGGGATGCTTGCTGACTTTTCCTAGTTTTTATGGCCGGGGTTCACTCCCCTGCTATTCCGGCTCGGATCGCTTTCATAGCGATGGCGCATTCCAGACGCTTGCGCTGCATGTCGCACCCGAAACGATTCGGCTTTTTTATGTCGCCATTGACAAGCAGGTTAGATGCGGAACATCCTCCGCTGCAATAAAACCGGGCCCAGCAATCCTTACAGTCAGGCCTAGTGTAAATGTTCAGCCCCGCAAATTCCCGGGACAACTCCATATTAAAGGTATTATTGTAAACATTGCCAAGTTTGTAGTCTTCATTGCCCACGAATTGATGGCAAGGGTAGATATCTCCATCCGGCGTGATAGCCACATATTCGCACCCCGCTCCACATCCCCTCATCCGCTTGATGACACATGGTCCCTGGGCGAGATCTACGTTGAAGTGGAAAAAGTTCACATCCTCCCGTTTCAAAAGCTCTGCCGCCAGCCGCTCGTATTCCTCCAGAATGCCGGGCAGATCTTCCTCCCGGAAGGTATAGTCGCAGTCCGCACGGCCAACTACCGGTTCTACCGACACATGGCGGAAGCCCTGGTCGGCAATGTGGAGCACATCAGCAGCAAAGTCCGGATTATGCCGGGTAAAGGTGCCCCGGAGATAGTAGTCCTTCTCTCCCCTGCCCTGCACCAGTTTCTGAAACTTGGGCAGGATCACTTCATAGCTCCCTCTGCCATTCACCGTTTTACGCATGCGGTCGTTAATCTCAGGGCGTCCGTCTAAGGAGAGCACTGCATTGGACATCTCCCGGTTGATGTATTCAATGTTATCGTCACTGAGCAGTACGCCGTTGGTTGTGATGGTGAAACGGAAGTTTTTGTCATGTGACTTCTCCAGGGATCTGGCATAGTCCACGGTGGCTTTTACCGTATCCATTGCCATCAGCGGTTCGCCGCCAAAGAAATCTACCTCAATATTCCGGCGGTTTCCAGATCTCTTAATCACAAAGTCGATAGCTTTTTTCGCGGTCTCTATGTCCATCGTCATGCGGCGGCCTGTGCCAAAGTCTCCAGTGGAAGCAAAGCAGTATTGGCAGCGCAGGTTACAGTCATGAGACACATGGAGGCATAGGGCTTTAATAGGGGCGTCCTGCTGCATTGCGGTTGCGGCGCCAGAATCAATGTAGCTGTCATCGGTAAACAGCAACCCTTTTTTCTGGAGTTCCAATAATTCTTGCCATGTTTCGTCCACCATAGTGGGATCATATTGGGTCAGCTTTTCGTAAAGTTCCTTGGGACAAACATCCGGCATAGGGGCGCTGAGCAGAGACAGAACATCGTAAGCGGTTTTGTCCAGCACATGGACGGCGCCGCTGTTTACGTCCACTGCCACAGGTACACCCAGGCAAATGAATGTATGGACCATTTTTGTCACCCTCCTTCGACACGCAGAAAAAGGGTGGGACTAGCCCACCCTTTCGGCGCTTTGATAAATTACTTGTTATTTTCGCACTTTTGGTTGGCCACAGTGCAGGAGGTCTTGCAGGCGGATTGGCAAGACGTCTGGCACTCGCCGCAGCCGCCATGGGCCGCGCTCTGCTTCAGGGTTGCGCCGTTCAGAGTCTGGATGTGAGTCATTGGGTATCTTCCCTCCAATTTAAAAAGATTAATTTATTATACCATGCCTATCTATAGATTTCAACATAAATTTATCTTTTCGACATTTCCTGTGACACTTGGGGCCCCGAGCGCATAAGCTGGATTGACGGCTTAGCTGTCAGACTTTGAGCAAAGGAGAAATTCTCTTGAATCCTGATACTGGAACCAATTCCCGCCCCTGCGCGGATGCTTGCGGCACCATGCCCGCTTGTGCGCCTCTGGCGGTACCATATGTGCCTTTCCAGCAGCGGGGCAGCCAGAAATATAACCAAGCCGACGCCCTTGCCAATGGAACCGTGTTTCCCGGCTTGAATCTGCCCTTCCACATGAAAGCGGATGCTGCCGGGCTGCCGGACAATCATTCTACCCAACTTCAGGCGCTGTTGTTTGTAGTCACTGAACTGGGATTGTATCTGGATACCCATCGGGACGATGTTGAGGCATTCCAGCTCTTCAAGCAGTATACCACCATGGCCCGGGAGGCCAAGCAGCGGTATGAAGAAATGCATGGCCCTCTGACCCAGCTTGCCGCCGGACAGGATGAAGCCTACCGTTGGCTAGATGATCCCTGGCCCTGGGAATTCAAAAAGGGGGATTGACCATGTTTGTCTATGAGAAAAAGCTGCAATACCCTGTGCGCATCAAAAACTGCAATCCCAAGCTGGCATCGGTTATTATCTCTCAGTATGGTGGACCGGACGGTGAACTTGGCGCTTCCCTGCGCTATCTGTCCCAGCGTTACGCTATGCCCTACCCGGAATTAAAGGGCCTGCTCACGGATATCGGTACCGAAGAATTAGGCCATCTTGAGATGGTGGGTACGTTAGTTCATCAACTCACCCGGAATCTCAGCGAGGACCAAATTAAAACAGCCGGATTTGACACTTACTTTGTAGATCACACCACTGGGGTTTATCCTCAATTTGCCTCTGGTTATCCCTGGTCCGCTTCCACTATGCAGGTCACTGGGGATGTCATTGCCGATCTGACGGAGGATTTGGCGGCAGATGGGGCGATGGCGTAAGCGCAACAAGGCCGGAAAGCCTTGAAAACACTGGATTGTCGGTAGGACAAGCCTTTTCCGGCGGCGATGGTGTAAGGACAACCTGTTAAAATTTTCGATGGGACAAGCTGTTTCCAACCTCCAGCAGCACACTGCGGGAGAGGGTATCGTTACACACCCTCCCCCCTTTTATTTTGCTGGTATGGGTTTTCTAAAACATCCAATTATTTTTGCTGTAATTCACACTGGTGACACACACAGATGGTATAGTAGTAGTTGGAGGTGTCAGCAATATGGCAAAAATAATGGTTGTCGAGGATGATGTGACAACGAACGATCTGGTCAGTGACTATTTAACTGACGCAGGCCATACGATATTTTCGGCCTACGATGGGCTGGAGGCGTTGCACTATTTTCAGCAGGAATCCGTAGAACTGATCATTCTGGATATTATGCTTCCCAATGTAGATGGCATTCAAGTCCTGAAAGAAATTCGCAAGACGAGCAGTGTTCCTATTCTGATGCTGACCGCACTGAGCGACGAAGGGACGCAGATTGCCAGCTTCGACTGTTTGGCCGACGACTACATCACAAAGCCTTTTTCAATCGTCCTGCTGGGGAAACGTGTTCTTGCCTTGCTGCGCCGCGCCGGGAAAATGGAAGAAAAGGATATTTGGAGATGCGGAACTATTTCAGTGGACTTTAACGGCTATTTAGCGGAAAAGGACGGCGAACCCATAGAGCTGGCTCCAAAGGAAATACAACTGCTTAAACTCCTGATTGAAAATGCGGGACGTGTCATGACACGCGAGAAACTGATCGATGGTGTTTGGGGAATAGATGCACCGCTTTATGACCGGACGATTGACACCTACATCCGAAGGATACGCCAAAAGCTGGACTTGAACTGTATCACAACGGTAAAGGGTGTTGGCTACCGTTTTGAGGTATCGCCATGAAGCGATTAAAGCTGTTTCCCAAGACATTTTTCTATGTCTTTTCGCTGATGGCAGTAGTCTTGCTCGTCAGCCACGCCCTGTTCTATTTCATGATGCCCATTGTCTACACCAGCCAAAAGGAAGCCAAATTTCAAGATACGCAGGATCAGCTTATCAAGGCTTTGAAAGATGCTCCTGCGGATAACATTGAGAATATGGTATCGCGATATGCGCTTCAATATCAAATGGGCATTTTTTTGTGTTATGATGGGGCGGTGTATAATCTCATGGTAGACAGCACACTTCAAGCTGATAACAACCATTCGTACAAGGAAACTGTAAAATCCTTTTGGAGCATTTCCAGCGAGGACATAAACCTCTCCTATTTGCAGGAGGATTTTTACACCAAAACAAATTCACAGCTTTTTTCCGGCATACACTTTGATACGGCGCAGGGAAAGCCCTGCTATTTGGTTTTGCTGTCCACCCTCCAGCCGGTCAGTGAAGCTAAGGAAGCGGTCATCGTTTTTTTACCGTTTACCCTGCTTCTGTCCCTGCTTCTGGCGGTAGTTTTTGCCCTGCTGTATTCCAGAAAAATATCAACGCCTTTATCTGAAATCTCAGCCATGACAGCCCGGATGAAAGAACTCGACCCATCGGCGGTATGCCATGTGGAAACCAAGGATGAAATCGGGATGCTTTCAGAAAATGTCAATGCTCTATATCAAAGTCTACTCACGACCATAGATGATTTGCAGGAAGAAAATGCCCGCGTCAGCGAGGCGGAGGCGGCAAAGATGGACTTCCTGCGGGCGGCGTCCCATGAATTGAAAACGCCTGTCACAGCGTTGCAGGGTATGCTCGACAACATGATCATGGGTATTGGCCGGTATCGGGATTGGGAAACCTATCTGCCGGTGTGCCGGGATATGGTACAAAAATTTGGTGTGATGATACAGGAGATATTAGACGCCTCCAAATTGAACTTCTCTTTTGAACAGGAAGTGACGGAGGAAATGTCCATGCGGGGTTTCATGGAAAAAGTTTTGTCCCCCTATATCCTGATTGCCAAATCAAAGGGTGTTCGGTTGAACACGGATTTTTCCGATGACTTTTCTGCCAGCTTTCCCGTAAACGCCATGGAAAAGGCTCTGTCCAATCTTCTCTCGAACGCCGTCAAGTATACAAAGCCTCCCGGAAAAGTAAATGTCAGTTTCCGCAGCAGAACTGTTATCATCGAGAATGAATGTGATCCTATCCCATCAAATATGCTGGCACACATTTTTGAGCCGTTCTACCGGCCCGACTTCTCCCGCAGCCGGAACCAGGGCAGTGAAAACCCGGACGGCGGGAACGGCCTGGGCCTGTATATCACCACAAGGATTTTGAATACTCTCTCCTATCGGTTTTCTTTTGAGCCGTTTGCCGACCCGAACGGAGAAAGACACAGCGGTATGCGTTTTGTCATTTTCTTTTAGCAACGATACTCTCAGCTCCCTGCTTTTGAAGTAGGGAGCTTTTTTATTTGAAACATTGGTGAAATATACGCTCCATATTGCTGAAACACAGACGTGCTATCTTTATAAGCGTCATAAAATCAACAAAGGAGCTGTATACAAGATGCAAATATGGCAGCGGGCATATCTCTATGTCCGGCGAAAAACAGGGAGATCCATCCTTTTGCTGCTTGTCATGCTGCTGTTATTCTCTTTCGTAATGGTGGGGCTGCTGCTCTATCGCGCTACTGATCTGGCAATACAGCAAACCCGGCAGACGTTAGGCGGCAGTTTTCGCATTGCCCCCGATATGCAGAATCGGGAGAACGTCATGATAACCGAAGCTGACGGGCAAACCAATGTCGCCTATATTGGAGCACCCCTTGACGAAGCACTTATCCAAGCGGTTCAGACTGGAGCGGAGATCAACGCTTACAACGCCGTACTCAAAGGGGAAGCGCTTTTGCGGGAAGATTTGCGCCTCATTGATCATAACGGGATATATCAAGATGATCCCATCGCCGCGCATTTGGTGTCGGTGGAGGCGGACACTTCCCTACTGCTTTCCCCAGCGTTTCAAACCGAGCGGGTGAAGCTGATAGGGGGTGGGCCATCCGGCGAAAGCGGGGCCATCATCAGTGAAGCGTTGGCAAAAGAGAACGGTTTGAATATTGGGGATGAAATACAGCTATCTCCCCGTGAAGGTCATGCCGGGCAGCCTGTTACTATGAACATCAGCGGACTGTTTACAGTGGAAGCAGACCAGCAGAACACCGATATTGCCGCTCCCGTCCACCTGCTGGAAAACAAAATTTTCCTTGATATGGCGAGCGGCAAAGCGTTGACGGGAGCGGCGGGGGCCGACTATGTGGATCTCTTTATCAATGACCCGGCACAGGTCCATCAAATCATAGAGAAAGTCAAAACAATAGACGGCATCGACTGGAGCTGCTTTGCGCTGACTGCCAGTGTGGAGGAATACGAGAAGGCAGCGGGGCCGCTGCTCAGTATGCGGGAACTGGCCCGCACCCTGTTGATCATCATAGCCGTTGCCAGTACAGCGGTCTTATCACTGATACAAGCACTGTTCCATAAAAGCCGCCGGCATGAGCTGGGCATTATGCTGTCAGTCGGTATTTCAAAGGGTGAGATTCTTTTGCAGCATTTTATGGAGGTCATCTTTATCGCCGCTGCCGCCCTTGTTTTGACCCCCTGTACCGTCTTTCTGATCTGGCAGGCCATTTATGGGAACATAGGCGAAATAGAGCCAATAAATGCCGCGTCCACCGTGGCCATATTTGCGATAACGGCCGGATGCGGGGTGTCGGTGCTGCTCCTGTCTACCGCCCTTTCGAGCCTGGGCGCCATGCGGCTGAACCCCAAAGAAATTCTTTCAAAATTGAGTTAGGAGGACACACAATGAACTTTGTAAAAAGGGCGTTTCTGTATGTTGCCCGAAAGTGGCAGCAAAGCGTGATCGCCTTTCTGATTTTATCTGCCGTCTGTACTTCCGCTTTGATGGGCCTGTCGATCCTGAAAGCCTCCGGCACGGCGGCGGCAAATCTGCGGGGACAGTTTGGCGGGACGTTCAGTCTGAAAATAGACACGAGTGATCCCGCGAATATGCACAGCGCTGGTTCCACAGACCGATATACCGGGAGTTACTATGATGGAGATACCATCGACCATGCGGTGATTGACGAAGTTTTGAAAACTCCTGGCATTGCCGATTACAGCGCCAATATTGATGTTGTCGCCAATTTGAAATCTGATGATGGGCGATATTATAACCTGGTTGAAAACAGGCAGAATACCTATTCCTCCGCCGGGGCGCATATTGCGCCGATACAAGGGTGGACTTCTTTGCAGCAATGTTCCTACTTTGCAAACGGCATCTTGGAGGTAACACAGGGAGAAATGTTCTCCGGCGGAGCATCGGGGCAGGCAGTCATCAGCCGGGAGCTGGCGGAGCTGAACGGGCTGGCCGTAGGCGGCCACATCACGCTGGAAATCAACCGGGACGTGACAGGCATCGACTTTCCCATTGAAGATCAGGAGTGTTCCTTTGAAATCGTCGGGATATTCGACATTTTGAAAGAACAGAAAATCGACCAGTACACAGGCCAGCGGCAAATGCTCCAAAACTGGGTATTTTTGGACTCCCGGACACTGTTGCCGTATTTGAACGAGCTGTTGGATTCTATAGGAATGCAACCACTTGGGTATGAAAAGGTCACATTCAGCATTGATGATCCGGCTGAGATGAATACGATCATCAAAAGTATCCATAACAACCGTGCGATCAACTGGGATTGCTTCAAAATTGAGTTTGACAACGCCAGTTATCAGAGCGCGGAGAACGCATTGAAGGGGATGGATCACTCCATTCGCATCATGATCGTCATGATTGTCCTGGCTGGCGTTGTGATCTTAGTTCTTCTGCTCTCCATTTGGGCAAAGTTCCGCGTCCGCGAGACAGGAACGATGCTTGCACTGGGAGAGAGTAAGGGAAAGATCCTTGCCCAGCGGATGATGGAAATAGCGTTGATTGCGGCGCTGGCCTTTGGCCTTTCCTGCCCTGTCAGCGGTATGGCGGCGAACAGTGTGGGAAATATGCTGCTGGCACAGGCCAATGAACAAATTATCCCCGAATCTGCCTCCAATACGATACAGGCCGGGATGCCAATTACTTCCGATAATTTTGATTTAAGCCCGGTCTTTGCAGCGCCCAAGGTGGAAGCATTAGACGTTGCGATTACCAACGATATTTTTGCGGCAGTGTATGGCCTGGGGTTGCTGACCGCCCTGCTCGCTGTCTGCGCAGCAAGTGTTCCGGTTATGAAAATGAAGCCAAATGAGCTCCTATCAAAAATGGATTGAGGAGGATTAAATCATGCCAATTTTAGAAATAGAAAACCTCAAATATGCCTATGGAAAGCAACCTGTGCTGCGAGGAATCAGCATTCAACTGGAGCAAGGAAAAATGTACGCCATTCTCGGTCCCTCCGGGTGCGGGAAAACAACGCTGCTCTCTCTGCTGGGCGGTCTGGACAGCCCGGCCAGCGGTCAGATTTTGTACCAGGGCGAGGACATTGCTAAAACCGGCCTTGCCAATCACCGGCGTAGCCATGTAGCGTTTATCTTCCAGGGCTATAACCTGATCGACTATCTGACCCCCATGGAGAACGTGGCCCTGACTTCTAAGCAGCCGCCGCTCCCCATCCTGGAGCAATTGGGACTGACCACAGAAGAAGCGAGGCGGAATGTTCTGAAGCTGTCCGGGGGCCAGCAGCAGCGTGTGGCCATCGCCCGCGCCCTAGCCAGCGACGCGCAAGTTATTTTAGCTGATGAACCGACTGGAAATCTGGACGAAGACACCGCCGCTGAAATTACATCTATCCTCAAAGACAGCGCCCATCAGGCGGGAAAGTGTGTCGTGGTCGTTACCCACTCTAATGAGCTGGCAAAAGAGGCTGATGTGGTTTTTCAACTCCGCAAAGGCCAGTTACAAATTTCTACGTCTGACACCGACAGTAATACAAAAAGTGGAGGGAAAAGCACAAAATAGAGGCTGTAACTTTCATTAACAGCAAAAGTATCTGCCGCACGACGGCAAAAGAAAAAAAGCCGTCGTACAGTAGAGCATTGTCACGCCCAAAATGGCGGCTTTGAGAAATCAAGGCCGCTGTTTTTATATCCATTGGCGGCAATAGGAGGATGCCGCCATGGGTTACCAAAGCCATGGTCCTATCAACTATCACACGTTAAAAAAAGCCTGACTTCGGAAGCGGCAAATAGTACCCGCATTTGCGAAAAATGTCGCTTCCTGTCGAAAGCTAATGCCCGTCCCCGCGTTCGTATGGCCTTGTGCCATGCGGACGTTTTTATTTGTCTGGGTCGCTCCACTCGATCCAGGTGCCGAGGCCCGCCCCCTCCGTTCAGACCCCAAAAATCTGAACGGAGGAAAAGACGATGGAAATCACCATCAGCATAGACGGGCGCATGGTGTCCGTGGAAGTCAGCGCCGAGGTTGCCGAGTGCCTGGACGCTGGCAAGCGCAAATCTGAAAACCTCTCCCATGAGCGGCGGCGCTACTGGGACAAGCGAGAATTTGACGAGTACATAGTCGCTGTTGAAGGCCGCCTACCCTATTGTGCCAGTCCGGAGGAACTGGTCTGCCAGCGGGAAACCTGGGACGAAATCATGGCGGTGTTGGCCCTGTGTACCGACACCCAGCGGGAACGGTTCCTGCTCCACGCGCTGTATGATCTCAGCTATGCAGAGGTCGGCAAACTATGCGGCTGTTCCAAGGGTGCAGTCGAAAAGTCTGTCAATGGTGTCAAAAAGATTTTTCAAAAATTTTGGAAAGGGGGTATACGATAGGCCCCCTAACTGGCCTATAAGATGAGGGGCAAATGCTCCATCACCGGGAGGGACAAGCTGTTACGGCGGCTTGTCCCTTCTGTTATTTCAAGGAGGTCACTATGGCAGTAATCAATCTACGACGCTATTACCCGCATTACCCAAAGGACAAGTTCATTGACGTGCCGGATGATGTCGCGGACGAGTTGGAGGAAGGTCGGCGCATCGAGAATCGCCAGAACAGCAGGCGCACCTATTACCATGTCTATTCCATCGACCAAAGCCCCGCTATCGAGAACCATGCCATGTTCCTGGTGCTGTCCCCGGAGGAGCTGATGATCCAGGCCGAGGACGAAGCCGCCGCCGACCTGACGCTGGAGCATTTGGCTGATGCCATACTGCTCCTGTCCCCCATCCAGGCGCGGCGGCTCCATGCCCGGTTTGTGCTGAAAAAGAAGTTCCGGGAAATCGCGGCGGACGAGGGCGTGAGCGGAAGCTGCGCCGCCGATTCTGTCACCAGCGCCGTCAGGAAGTTGCAGAAATTTTTTGAGAAAAACGGCTGGATGCCGAAGGAGGCTTGATACCACATGAACAAATCAGCGGCGGTTCAAAAGGCCAGCTTACAAAAGAAAAAGGCAGAAGCCGAAAAGCACATCTCGCAGTTAGAGAATCAGCAGAAAATCTTGCTCAACCGCCTCCGCAAGGAGGAGCGCAACGCCCGCACCAGCCGTCTGTGCCGCCATGGAGCGATTTTGGAGGGTGTGTTTCCCGCCGCTGTCACCGCCGACGGCGAGGATATCAAAGCGTTTCTCATTGCCCTTTCCCATCTGCCGGGGGCAGAAGAAATGGCCGCAAAAATGCTGAAGATTGGGAGTACGGAGTAAGTCACTTGGGACAGTGCGCACTTATACACCGTCCCGGTGTCGTGCGCCCTGCCGGGGGCTGTTGCGTCCTACGGACGCGATGGGGGCTGCGCCCCCAAACCCCTGCCTCCATCCTGCCGAAAGGAGGTCAATTTTTATCGCCATCTTCCATTGTCCTGTGAAAATCATACAGCGGAGCAAGGGCAAATCCGCTGTGGCTGCTGCTGCCTATCGGAGCGGTGAGAAGCTGGTGAACGAGTGGGACGGTCTGACCCACGATTACACCCACAAGCGGGGCATCGTTCACAAGGAAATCCTGCTCCCCGCCCATGCCCCGCCGGAATTTTCAGACCGCTCCACCTTATGGAACTCGGTGGAGCAAATCGAGAAATCCGGCGATGCCCAGCTTGCCCGTGAAATCGAGGTTGCCCTGCCCGTGGAGCTGTCCCCGGCGGCGCGGCTGGCCCTTGTCCGCTCGTACATCAAGGACAATTTTGTGGAGGCGGGGATGTGCGCTGATTTTGCCATCCATGACAAGGGCACTGGCAACCCCCACGCCCATATCATGCTGACCATGCGGCCCCTTCTCCCTGACGGGCGCTGGGGCGTGAAGTGCCGGAAGATCTACGACTTGGACGAGCGTGGACAGCGCATCCCCAACGGAAAAGGCGGCTGGAAAAGCCATCGGGAGGACACCACCGACTGGAATAACCGGGGCAACGCCGAGAAGTGGCGGGCGGCGTGGGCCGCTTGTGTCAACCAGGCGTTAGAGGCGGCAGGCCAGCCGAATCGTGTTGACCACCGCTCCTACAAGCGTCAGGGCATTGAGAAAATCCCCACCATCCACATGGGGCCTGCCGCCAGCCAGATGGAGCGCCGGGGCATTGCCACCGAGAAGGGGGATATCAACCGCCAGATTGCCGCAGACAACAAGCTCTTGAAAGAAATCAAGGCCCGACTCACCCGGCTGTATAACTGGACAAAGGAACAGGCTGACGTGCCCCAGGGCGGAAGCGTTTTGGCCCAGCTCTATCAGGCCCAGGCAGAGGTCAACGCCAGCAAAGCCAAGACCAGGGCCGGGAAGGTCAAAGCCCTCAAAGCCAATGCAGCCCTGTTCAATTTTTTGCAGTCCAACGGCATCAGCTCCATGGCGCAACTCTACGAAAAAATTGAAGCCATGAACAACGATTATTACGAGTTGCGGGGGAAAATCGTCAACGCCGAACGCCGCATTTCCGCCCTGTCCGAACGGCTGGAAATGTGGGCGCAGTATCAGCGGACGAAGCCTGTCCGCCAGCGGCTGGACAAAGTGAAGCCCAGCAGACGGGGGCAGTACCAACAGGAGCATGAAATCGAGCTGGTCTCCTTTGATGCCGCCGCCCGTTTTCTGGACGATTTGAAGGAATTCGGCGAGGCAATCACGCCCAAAGCATGGCAGACCGAAGTTGACCGTCTGACCGCGCAAAAGGAATTGGATTATCAGAAAATGCAGGCCATGCGGGACGATCTCAAAGCGGTGGAGCAGTTGAAACAGACCGCTGAACAGCTTGCCCGCGACGGCCAGCACCAGCAGACCGAGCATGACCGATAATATTTGAAAGGGGAACTGAAAAATGGATTTGAACCCGTGGGAACGCCGCCAAAAGCTGTTGGAGGTTTTGTGCCAGCGGCGGCACGACACCTACGCGAACCTTGCCCATGAATTTGGTGTCAGCGTGGGCACCATCCGCCGCGATGTCACGCATTTGATGTGTTCCTATCCCGTGGAAACTGTGTGCGGCGGTCATGGCGGTGTCAGGGTGGCGGAGTGGTATCACCTGGACCGCCGCAGCCTGACCGCCGGTGAGCTGGAGCTGTTGAAACGGCTGGGGCAGCTTCTCCATGGCCGCGATTTGGAAACGCTGAACCGCATCATCACGCAGTTTTCGCATTGAGGGAAACCACCATGCTTGTAAAAATCAGCGACATCAAAATCAAACCAGGGCGGCGGGAGGCCAAGCCGAAGGCCGTGGAGGAGCTGGCCCGGAGTATCCAGGCTTTGGGGCTGCTCAACCCCATCATCATCACCGAGGACAATACGTTGATCGCTGGCCTCCACCGGCTGGAAGCGGTGAAGAAATTGGGCTGGGCAGAAGTTGAGTGTACCGTCAGCAGCATGGACAGCCTGCAAGCGGAACTGGCGGAGATTGACGAGAACTTTGTGCGCACCAACCTGTCTCATCGGGAGCTGGGCGATTTGCTCCTGCATCGGAAGGAGCTGTATGAGGCCCTCCACCCGGAAACCCGCCAGGGCCAGCGCAACGGCCAGACGGCTAAAAGCGGCAATTTGCCGTTTTTAGACCCAAAGCCCTTTGCGCAGGACAGCGCCGACAAGCTGGGTGTCAGCAGGCGTACTGTGGAGCGGTTGGTTCAAACCGCTGCCAATCTGACGCCGGAGGCGAAGGAGGCTATTCAGAACGCTGGCACAAAAATCACCAAGGGGGCCGCGCTGGAAATATCCAGGCTGCCGCCTGACCAGCAGGAGGAAGCGGCTGCGCGGCTGACTGCGTCGCCGTCCCCGCCGGGAAGGCAGGACGCCATGGACAGCGAGGCACTTTTGGCTAAGTTTAAGGCCCTTTGCCGCCATTATAGTTCCGGCGTCGAATCCTTCCACCGTCAGATAGACGTTTTCGCGGGCATGACGATCTCGCAGTTTGACGAACTGAGTGACAGCGCCTATGCCGTTACCAATGCCATACGGGACTTTTTCCAAAAAGTGAACGGAATCCGAAATCAAAAGCAAGGAGAGGACCAACATGAAAACTGAGTACATGACCAGCGCCGCCACATTGCCGCCGCACATCCCTTATCCCCGATTTCTGTTGACCACGGACATGAAGCTGATCGACAGGGTGGTTTATGCCGTCCTGTTGGACGAGGCCGCCCGCGCCCAGGACAAGGGCTGGGTGGACAAGTGTGGGCGGCTGTATGTGGCGCTCCCCGCCGCCGACATTGCCCGGATGATCGACCGCACCCCGGCCACCGTCAGGAACACCGTCAACGCCCTGGAGGAGCTTGGGCTGGTGGAGCGGTGGCTGACCAGCCACACGACGCCCGATCACATCTATGTGAAGCTGCCAAGTGACGAGGGTGGAAAATGATACCCCATATGACCTACCAGCAGTACCGCGCCGCCCGGAGGCTGGTGCATCAATGCTGTAACTATGACGAGGGGAACTGTCTGGCCTTGTCGGGGTGGGACACCTGCGTCTGCGTCCAGAGCGTTTCCTACTCGCTTCTGTGCCGGTGGTTCCGGGCCGCTGTACTGCCCCAGGATGCCAGCCTGTGCGCCGCCCTGCTCTACTGCAATCAGATGAAGCCCTGTGCCATCTGCGGCAGGTCATTTTTGCCCAAATCCAACCGGGCCAAATACTGCCCTGATTGTGCCAGTCAAGAGCGACGCAGAAAGACCCGTGACCGAGTGCGCCGCCACAGGGCTGAAATGTAACGCTTTAGGCCCTTTCAAAGCGTTGAAAATCAAGGGGGTTCGGGCCGGGGTCAATAGGGGGGCTGATACTTTTTACATCCAGCCCCCAAAACGGCCCTCTAACGGCCCGCAAGAGCCATTTACGAAGGAGATAACTGCCTATGGCCGATAACCGAAAATACTACTATCTCAAGCTGAAAGAAAACTACTTTGACGATGATTCCATTCTGCTCCTGGAGAGTATGCAGGACGGCATTCTGTATTCCTACATCCTGCTGAAGCTGTATCTGAAATCGCTGAAGCATGGCGGGCGGCTCCAGCTTGACGAGAGCATTCCCTACACCCCGCAGATGATTGCCACCATCACCCGTCAGCAGATTGGCACCGTGGAACGGGCCATCAAGATTTTTTTGCAGCTCGGCCTTATGGAGCAAATGCCAGACGGCGCTTTTTACATGAGCAATATTGAGCTTTTGATCGGCCAATCCTCCACTGAGGGGGAGCGGAAACGGCGGGCGCGGCAGGCTAATCGCGCGGCCCTAAATCCTGGTGGACAAATGTCCGCCATTTGTCCACCAGAGATAGAGATAAAGAGAGAGTTAGAGATAGAGAAAGAGAGAGAGCTAAAAAAGGGACAACCCGCGCCCGCCTTTGGCCGCTACGAAAATGTTTTTCTGTCCGACACCGAGTTGGCTGAACTGCAAGCCGACTTCCCCACCGTCTGGCAGGAGTACATTGAGCGGCTGTCCGAGTACATGGCGTCCACTGGCAGGACATACAAGAACCATGCTGCTACCATCCGGCGCTGGGCGGCGGAGGATCTGCGCAAGGCTAACAGCATACCCAGCTATACCTGTGAGGAAGGTGAGAGCCTGTGAGTAACTTTGATGGCATTTTGAACCGGCTGGCGGTAACGCATCGGGAGCCGGAGGATTACACCGGCGAGGACGGCCTGCTTTACTGCGGGAAGTGCCATACCCCCAAGCAATTCCGCATGACCGCGCCTCCCATGGAGGGGCGGATACTTCCCTGTCCCTGCCAGTGTGAAAAGGAGCGCCAAGAACAGGAGGCGGCGGAGCAGGAGGCCCAGCGCCGCCGTCAGGCTGTAGCCGACTTGAAACACAAGGGGTTCACCGACCCTGCCATGCGGGGGTGGACGTTTGCCAATGACAACGGCAAATGCCCACAGATGAAACACGCCCGTTTCTATGTCGAACATTGGGAGCAGATGAAAATGGAGAACATCGGTTATCTGCTTTGGGGTGGTGTTGGCACCGGGAAAAGTTATTTCGCCGGGTGCATCGCCAACGCCCTGATGGAGCAGGAAGTAGCCGTCCGCATGACGAACTTTGCCCTGATACTGAACGACCTGACCGCCAGCTTTGAGGGCCGCAACGAGTACATAACCCGCCTGTGCCGCGCCCCGCTGCTTATCCTGGACGACTTCGGCATGGAGCGCGGGACGGAGTACGGATTGGAACAGGTCTACAATGTCATTGACAGCCGCTACCGCAGCCGCAGGCCGCTGATCGTCACCACCAACCTGTCCCTCCAGGACTTACAGCACCCCCAGGACACCGCCCATGCCCGTATCTATGACCGGCTGTTGGAGATGTGCGCCCCTATCCGATTTTCCGGCGAGAACTTCCGTAGGGCTACGGCCCAGGAGAAGCTGGCACGTTTAAGGAATCACTGATTTAATCCCCCAAGGGAATAGGGATGTGATAAAATAAGG
>CATABD010000001.1 GCA_949494735.1 uncultured Oscillospiraceae bacterium | reverse complement strand
TCCACCGTCATCTCCAGCACCTCGTGGATGTTCTTGCCCTTGTAGCGCACCTCCAGCGTCTCCCGGTTGTAGCGCTTGCCCTTGCACACCTCGCAGGGCACGTAGATGTCGGGCAGGAAGTGCATCTCGATTTTCAGCAGGCCGTCGCCGGAGCAGGCCTCGCACCGCCCGCCCCGGACGTTGAAGGAGAACCGGCCGGGGCCGTAGCCCCTGGCCTTGGCGTCCTGGGTGGAGGCGAACAGCTCCCGGATGTCGTTGAACAGCCCCGTGTAGGTGGCGGGGTTGGAGCGGGGGGTGCGGCCGATGGGGGACTGGTCGATGGCGATTACTTTATCCAGATGCTCAATGCCCTCCATGCCGTCGTGCTTCCCCGGCCGGGCCTTGGTGCGGTTGAGCTCCGCCCCCAGCCGCTTATAGAGGATTTCGTTCACCAGGGACGACTTGCCTGAGCCGGACACCCCGGTGACGGCGATAAACGTCCCCAAGGGGAAGCTCACGTCGATGTGGCGCAGGTTGTTCTCCGCCGCGCCGCGCACGGTGAGCAGGTGGCCGTTGCCCGCCCGGCGCTGGGTGGGGACGGGGACCTTCTTCCGCCCCGCCAGGTAGTCGCCGGTGACGGAGCCGGGGGTATTCATGACTTCCTCGGCGGTGCCGCAGGCCACCACCTGCCCGCCGTGGACCCCCGCGCCGGGGCCGATATCCACAATGTAGTCGGCGGCCCGCATGGTGTCCTCGTCGTGCTCGACAACAATCAGGGTATTGCCCAGGTCCCGCAGGTGCTTCAAGGTGCCCAGCAGCAAATCGTTGTCCCGCTGGTGCAGGCCGATGGACGGCTCGTCCAGGATATACAGCACCCCCATGAGGGAGGAGCCGATCTGGGTGGCCAGCCGGATGCGCTGGCTCTCGCCGCCGGACAGGGTGCCCGCCTGCCGGGTGAGGGTAAGGTATTGCAGGCCCACCGACTTCAAAAAGCCCAGCCGCGCCCGGATTTCCTTCAAAATCTGGTCGGCGATCATGGCCTGGGTGTCGGTGAGGGTGATGGTGTCCAGAAAGGCCAGGGCCTCGTCCACCGGCTTCTCGCAGAACTGGTGGATGGAGCTGCCGCCTACCGTCACCGCCAGGGCCTCACGCTTAAGGCGTTTGCCCTGGCACTCGGGGCAGGGGCACTCGCTCATGCACTCCTCGATCTCCCGCTTCATGGCGTCCGACTGGGTCTCCCGGTAGCGGCGCTCCAGGTTGTTGATAATCCCCTCGAAGGGCTGGTACAGGGTGCCCTTGCCCCGGGGCTGGTCGTAGTTGAGGGTGAGCTTTTCCCCGCGGGTGCCGTAGAGGATGATGTCCAGCACCTCGCCGGACAGCTTTTCCACCGGGTCGGTGAGCTTGAACTTGTATTTTTTCGCCAAGGCGTCGAAGTACATCCGGGAGATGCCGTCCGACTTGATGTGGTTCCAGCCGGAGGCGGTGATGGCCCCCTCCAGGATAGACAGGGAGCGGTTGGGCAGGATTCGGTCAGGGTCCACCTTCAGCTGCGCACCCAGGCCGGTGCAGGCGGGGCAGGCCCCAAAGGGGTTGTTGAAGGAGAACATCCGGGGGGACAGCTCCTCAATGGACACGCCGCAGTCCTCGCAGGCGTAGTTCTGGGAGAAGGTGATGTCCCGCTCCTCCTCCCCCAGGACGTTGATGACAACGATGCCGCCGGACAGGTTGGAGGCGGTCTCCACGCTGTCGGTGAGCCGCCGGGCCACGTCCTCCCGGATCACCAGCCGGTCCACCACGATCTCAATGGAATGCTTGCGGTTCTTGTCCAGCTTGATCTCCTCGGTGAGGTCGTAGAGCGAGCCGTCTGCCCGCACCCGGACGTAGCCCGACTTCCGGGCGTCCTCAAAGATTTTGGCGTGCTCACCCTTTTTGCCCCGGATGACGGGGGAGAGCACCTGGATGCGGGTGGCCTCGGGGAGGGTCATCACCTGGTCGATGATCTGGTCGATGGTCTGCTGCTTGATCTCCTTGCCGCACTTGGGGCAGTGGGGGGTGCCCACCCGGGCCCACAGCAGGCGCAGGTAGTCGTAAATCTCGGTGACGGTGCCCACAGTGGACCGGGGGTTTTTGGAGGTGGTCTTCTGGTCGATGGAGATGGCGGGGGACAGCCCCTCGATGTAGTCCACGTCGGGCTTCTCCATCTGGCCCAAAAACATCCGGGCGTAGGAGGACAGGGACTCCACATACCGCCGCTGGCCCTCGGCGTACAGCGTCTCAAAGGCCAGGGAGGACTTCCCCGACCCGGACAGGCCGGTGAGCACCACCAGCTTGTCCCGGGGTATCTCCACGTCGATGTTTTTCAGGTTGTTTTCTCGCGCGCCTTTGATGACGATCTTGTCCTGCATGGGTGTTCTCCTCAGTTTTCTTTAAATTTGGGCCCGGATATAAGGATAATGAAACGAATTTTTAATGTCAAGCCCCATTTTTGATGGATTATTCGGGAATATCCCACAAACTGCGCGAGGCTCAGCCGCCACCGGCCAGCTCTTTTTGGACATACTTGGGCAGCTTGGACACCACCAGCTGGTAGGACATGTCGCACAGATCCTTGAGCACAAGGTCGGGCAGCTCCCCGTCCAGCAGCGCGGCCACCCACAGCTTTTTGTCGCAGTAGAAGCCGGGGAGAATCTCCGGGTACTGCTCCCGGAACGCCTCGGCCAGCCGGGGGTCGCATTTGAGGTTCACCAGGTCGTGGTCGTTATACCGCTCGTCCTTCATCCCCTTTGGGGAGCACACGGCGGCGAACAGCTTGCCCCGCACCATATAGCGGTGCCAGCCCCACTCCAGCTTGAAATCCTTCTCCACGCCGGGCTTTTCCAGCAGATATTCGTCCAGCCATTCATATTTCATGCCCTTTTCCTCCTCAAAAGACTTCTCCGTGTGATACCGACCACTCCCGCCCGTCGTGCTTGGGGCGGAAGGTCTGGCAGCGGTAGTTGATGCCGGCCCTCCGGGCCTGGATGTGCTGGAGCCTGCGGGGGATCTGGTAGAGCTTCCCGTCCTTGATGAGCCTGGCCCCGGTCTGCTTGAACAGGAAGGGCACCCCGGCCTCCACGCACTGGCGGCGCAGGTCCAGAACCCACTCGTACCGGCAGGGCCGCGCGTCCGGCCCGGATTCGCCCCCCGCCACCACCTGGGTGATGTCCCCGCCCAGCCAGGGGGTCAGGTCAACGGGGCCCAAGAGGGGCTCGCAGGTGATGGACTTGTGCTTGACCGGGGCGGCCTTCAGGATGGGCAGGCGGAAACCGGCCCGCTGCTGGTCCTCCGCCGTGGAGCAGATGGCCACGTTGTCATAGCCGTCCCCCCAGTCCGGGGGGAGATGGTCCGCCAGGCGGTGGATGCGCTTGGTGATAAAGAAGAAATTGAGGTCGGTGCGCACCTTCATCATGGCCCAGGCCCAGGGCCGCCACTCGTCCGCGTCCTCCAGCAGGAAATCCGACGAGAAGCAGGTCCACACCATGTCGCCGGGCGGGATTGTCCAGTCCCCGTTCCGCTTCTGGCGCAGGGGCAGGTCGTAGGATTTGGTGCGGTATACCTTCGAGGCGTCCAGCCCCCGGCGCTGATCCCCCCGGTAGACGTAGCAGTTGGCGCAGCCGGGGGAGGCCTTGTGGCAGCCGTGCCAGGGATTCCAGCTGGCCATATCAGCCCAGGGCGGCGATATACCGCAGGGCCCCGTCCCGGAGCAGGGCGATGTTGGCCTCGTCCAGGGACGTATCCTTGCTGGTGTGGATGCGGTCCATGTAGTAGCCGACGACGGGCTTGCGCTTCAGCGCGCACACCCCCGCGCCCTTCTTGAAATTGGCGTTGTCCGAGGGATAGAAGCCGAAGCCCCGCACCATCTGCACGTCCTTGCCGCGGCTGGGGAGGAAGGCGGCCTCCATACGCGCCATGGCGTCCCCGTCCTTTTTCAGCCTGCGCCGGGGGAAGAACTGGATGGAGTCCCCGTCCCCCACGCAGTCGAAGTTGAGCACGGGGGTGTTTTTCTTTACGCTTTTGTGCCGCTTGGCAAAGGCGGCGGAGCCGAACATCCCCTTTTCCTCGTTGTCGAAGAACACGAAGCACACCCGCCCCCGCTGCTCGGGGGGGAGGGCCAGGGCAGTTTCGATGAGGGTGAGCACGCCGCTGGTGTTGTCGTTGGCGGTGTGCTTGTTGGCCTTGCCGTCTATCAGCCACCACATGAAAAAGCCGCAGATGGCGATGGAGGACAGGGGGCCCAGCCACCAGGCCACCGCCTCCGGGGCGAAGGCGAGGATGAGGCCGCTGGTCAGCCCCACTACCAGGAACAGGGGGAGGACGATGAGCACCTGGTAGAGAACAAAGAAAACCGGGTTGCGGGGGGTGATGAAGTTGGGGACGGGCAGCACGGCCTGGGTGTCATAGTGGGCGGTGAGCAGCACCTTGGCGCCCTCCGGGCCGCCCACCACCACATTTTGGGCGGCAAAGCCCTTCTCTATGGTGGGGGCGTACCCCGCCGCTTCCAGCTCGCCGCAAAGCCAGGAACGGAAGGCTTCCTTCTCTTTTTTGGACTTGCGCACCTGCATCCCGTCCAGGACTTTTTTAGACTGCTCCGTCATCTCTCATCCCTCCGCAATCAGATCCGCCGTGGCTGCGCCCGCCAGGGCGATCAACTCTGCCGGGTTCAGCTCCACCTGATATCCCACCTTCCCGGCGGACACGCACATGGTCTCCAGTTCCAGGCAGCTCTCGTGGAACAGGGTGGGGAAGCGCTTTTTCATCCCCACCGGGGAACAGCCCCCGTGGACGTAGCCCGTCAGGGGCAGCAGCTCCCGCGCGGGCAGCATGGCCACCGACTTTTCCCCCGCCGCCTTTGCGGCCTTTTTCAAATCCAGGGTGGCCTCCACGGGGATGCCGAACACGTAACACCCCCCGGACGCCCCCTTGGCTACCAGGGTTTTGAACACCGCCGCCGGATTTTGGCCCAGCAGCCGGGCCACCGTCACGCCGTCGGGGGCGGTATCCCCCACGGGGTAGGCGTGGGGGGTGTAGGGGACCTTTTTCTGGTCCAATACGCGCATGACGTTGGTTTTTTCGTCCTTCTGTTTTGCCATGCCGCACTCCTTACAGCACCATCACCAGCGTGCCCACAGTGATGAGCGCGCCGCCGGCAATGGCCTTTGCGTCCACCTTTTCGTGGAGCACCGCGAAGGCCAGCACCAGCGAGATGACCACGCTGAGCTTGTCGATGGGGATGACCTTGCTGGCGGGGCCCTGCTGGAGGGCGTAATAATAGCACAGCCAGGAAGCCCCGGTGGCAAGGCCGGACAGGGCCAGGAACAGCCAGCTCCGGCCGGCGATATGTGAGATGCCCCCGGCTTTCCCGGTCAGCAGCACCATGCCCCAGGCCATCACCAGCACTACTGCGGTACGGATGGCGGTGGCCAGGGTGGAGTCTACATTCTCAATGCCGATTTTGGCCAGGATAGATGTCAGCGCCGCGAACACCGCGGACAAAATTGCGAACAGTACCCACATGGCGGTTACGCTTCCCCTCTCAGTTTGATGATCTGGTCCCGCAAAGCGGCGGCAACCTCGAACTCCAGCGTCTTGGCCGCGCCCCACGGGGCAAGCCGCGCGGGGGCCCCGGTTTGATTCCCCGCAGGGCGGAATGAATCCGCCCTGCAAAATTCTCCGCTTCGCTCCGAATTTGCGGCGCTTGCGCCGCCCCGCCCAAGGCGGGGCCCCAGGAGGCGGTTACGTTCCGTTCCCTCTCAGCTTGATGATCTGGTCCCGCAAAGCGGCGGCAACTTCGAACTCCAGCATCTTGGCCGCCTCCTTCATCTCCTTTTCCAGCTTGGCGATGGCCTCCAGGCGCTGGAGCTTGGTCATCTGGGACAGGCTCTTGTCGTTATAGTCCGGCTTGTCCTCCGCAGACAGGGCCATCAGCTCCCGCACCGCCTTCTTCACCGTCTTGGGCACGATGCCGTGGGCGCGGTTAAAGGAGTCCTGCTTCTCCCGGCGGCGCTCCGTCTCGTCCATGGCCCGGCGCATGGAGGGGGTGACGGTGTCGGCGTACAGAATCACCACGCCGTCGGCGTTCCGCGCCGCCCGGCCGATGGTCTGGATCAGCGAGGTTTCCGAGCGCAGGAAGCCCTCCTTGTCCGCGTCCAGGATGGCCACCAGCGACACCTCCGGCAGGTCCAGCCCCTCCCGGAGCAGGTTGATGCCCACCAGCACGTCGAACTCGCCCAGCCGCAGGTCCCGGATGATCTCCATGCGCTCGATGGTGTCGATGTCGTGGTGCATATACCGCACCCGGATGCCCGCGCCTTTGAGGTAGTCGGTGAGGCTCTCCGCCATTTTCTTGGTGAGGGTGGTGACCAGCACCCGTTCGTCCCGGGCGGTTCTCTCGGTGATCTCCCCGATGAGGTCGTCGATCTGCCCGTCCACCGGGCGGACCTCCACCCGTGGGTCCAGGAGCCCCGTGGGCCGGATGACCTGCTCCACAATCTGGCCCGAGCGGGTCCGCTCGTACTCGCCGGGGGTGGCGGAGACGTACACCACCTGGTTGAGCCGCTTTTCAAACTCGTCGAACTTCAGCGGGCGGTTGTCGAAGGCGCAGGGCAGGCGGAAGCCGTACTCCACCAGGGTGGTCTTGCGGGCCCGGTCGCCGTTGAACATGGCCCGCACCTGGGGGAGGGTGGCGTGGCTCTCGTCGATGAAAAGCACAAAGTCTTTTGGGAAATAGTCCAGCAGGGTATGGGGGGGCGACCCCACCGGGCGGCCCTCGATCACCCGGGAATAGTTTTCGATGCCGGAGCAGTAGCCCAGCTCCTGCATCATCTCAATGTCGTACATGGTGCGCTGCTTGATGCGCTGGGCCTCGATGAGCTTGTTCTCGCCCTCGAAAAAGGCCACCCGCTCCTCCATCTCCTTGTATATGTGCTGGATGGCGGCGTCCATCTTCTCCTTGGGGGTGACATAGTGGGTGGCGGGCCAGATGGGGATGTTGTTCAGCCGCCGGATGGGCGTCCCCGTCACCACGTTGATTTCGGACAGACGGTCGATCTCATCCCCGAAAAACTCTACCCGGATGGCGGTGTCCTTCCAGTAGGCAGGCCAGACCTCCACCGTGTCCCCCCGCACCCGGAACATATTGCGCTCGAAGGCGATGTCGTTGCGCTCGTAGCGGATGGCCACTAGCTTTTTCAGAAGATCCTCAATTTTGATGACCGTCCCCACCCGCAATGCCACCATCATCTTGCCGTAGTCCTCCGGCTCGCCCAGGCCGTAGATGCAGGACACGGAGGACACCACGATCACATCCCGCCGCTCCAGCAGGGAGGCGGTGGCGGACAGCCGGAGCCGGTCGATCTCCTCGTTGACGGAGGAGTCCTTTTCAATAAAGGTGTCGGTGTGGGGGATGTAGGCCTCCGGCTGGTAGTAGTCGTAGTAGGAGACAAAGTACTCCACCGCGTTGTTAGGGAAAAATTCCCGGAACTCGGCGCACAGTTGGGCGGCCAAGGTCTTGTTGTGGGCCAGCACCAGGGCAGGCCGCTGGACGGCCTCAATTACCTTGGCCATGGTGTAGGTCTTACCTGAGCCGGTGACGCCCAGCAGGGTCTGCTCGTCCAGGCCGTTTTCAATGCCGGACGCCAGGGCGGCGATGGCCTCCGGCTGGTCGCCGCTGGGGGTATATTCGGATATGACTTCAAATTTTGGCATAAGTGATCCCCCCGTGACCTTGTGTGATGATAGGGCGGCCTTTTATGATGAACAGCTTTATAATAGAACATCGGTTTTAATATGTCAACCCTGTAGTTGGACAAATTTTCGATGGCGGCCTAAAAATTGAGCATATTATTATACCATAGCAGCAGAATAGGGACAAGGCGGTTTTCTTTGAAAAATATTTAGATTCGCTTAAGATACAGGCTTTCAAACGCCCCGCGCTCGGTATACCCCTCCAAAACCGGGCGGGGAAAAGGACGGATTTTCGTTGTTTTGTTCCTTGCGATTTTTCATGTGAGGTGCTATGATTTGTACCGCTCAAAAGATGTGCGGGCCTGTCGGGATAGTCGGTGCAGCTGAAAAAGCGCGCTGACTAAAGAACCTGTATTCACAGCCGAAGATGTCGGGTGGGCGAGGGCTTTCCCCACCAGTCAAGGCGAATTTCCGCTGGAATACTTTGTGTATCTCAAGAAAATTAAGGAAGGACTGATTAAATCGACAAGAGCGATTTGCGAGAGATTTTGCGCCAGAATGCGGCGCAATTTCGCAGGAATAATTGTGTTTATTTCAAGAAATTGCAACAAAATTCTGGTGCAAAATATCTGCAAAGCGCCGCAGGCGTATTTAATCAGCGTTTCCTTAAACGCAGTGTGGCGGGTAAGGACCCGCCCGGACGGCGTTTGAGGCTGTGAATACAGGTTCTAAGAGACGTGGGCCCGTTTCTCTATGAAAACCGAGGTGTCTCTCATGGAAATTCTGATCCAACTGTCCTTTTCCCTGGTGGGCGGGCTGCTGATGTCCCGTGTGGCCAAGCTGCTCAACCTCCCCGCCGTCACCGCCTACCTGGTGACCGGGCTGCTGCTGGGCCCCTATTGCCTGGGGGCGCTGCACCTCACCTCCCTGGGCTTTACCAGCTCCGAGGCGGTGGCCCATCTGGATATTATCTCCCAGGTGGCGCTTGGCTTTATCGCTTTCACCATCGGCAATGAGTTCCGGCTGGAGCAACTCAAGCACATGGGCAGGCAAGCCATTGCCGTGGGCATTCTCCAGGCGGTGGCCACCACCGCTTTGGTGGACGCGGCCCTGGTGGCCCTGCACTTCATCAACCCGGAGCTGATCTCCATCTCCTCCGCCATTACCCTGGGCGCCATCGCCGCCGCCACCGCCCCCGCCGCCACGCTGATGGTGGTGCGGCAGTACAAGGCGGACGGCCCGCTCACCCGGCTGCTGCTGCTGGTGGTAGCCATCGACGACGCGGTGGGGCTGGTGCTGTTTTCCGCCTCCTTCGGGGTGGCCACGGCACTGGAGAGCGGCTCCATCAGCCTGGTCACCGTGCTGGTGGAGCCGGTGATCGAGATCGTGCTGTCCCTGGCCCTGGGGGCGGTGGCGGGCGGGGTGCTGTTCTGGGTGGAGAAGTTTTTCCACTCCCGCAGCAAGCGCCTGTCCATCTCCATCGGCTTCGTGCTGCTCACCGTGGGGCTGTCCATGGTGGAGTTCGAGCTGGGCGGCATCCACTTCGGCTTCAGCCTGCTGCTGGTGTGCATGATGACCGGCACCATCTTCTGCAACATCTGCGACTTCTCCGAGGAGCTGATGAGCCGCGTGGACGGCTGGACCGCCCCGCTGTTTGTGCTGTTCTTTGTGTTGAGCGGCGCGGAACTGAATTTGAAAATTTTGTCCAACCCCATGGTGCTGCTCATCGGGCTGGTATATATCGTGTTCCGCTCCCTGGGCAAGTACCTTGGGGCCTATGGGAGCTGCGCCCTCACCGGGTGCAGCGACAGCATCAAAAAGCATCTGGGCGTCACCCTCCTGCCCCAGGCGGGGGTGGCGCTGGGCATGGCCCTCACCGCCCAGCAGCTGGCCGACGGCGCGGTGGTGCGCAGCGTGGTGCTGTTCTCCGTGCTGGTGTACGAGCTGGTGGGCCCGGCGCTGACCAAACGCTCCCTGGTGGCCGCCGGGGAGATCCACGAGGCGGGACGGACCAGCGCCCGGAAAAAGAACGAGCCCAAGGCCCCGGTACAGCTGGACAAATAGAGGCCCTTCCAAAGCCTTCCCCCGGTGGGAAGGCTTTGCTGTCCGCGCGGCGGGGTTTTCTCCCGGCGTTTCGGGCATACTAGCGCTGAGGTGATGACAATGCTCAGCGAAAACCAACTGCTCAACCACATCTACCAGACCGCCGAAATGGGACAGGAGGGCATCCGGTCGGTGCTGAAATACGCCGGGGAGCCAAAGCTGGTGTCCGCCCTGAACAGCCAGCTGGCCGAGTATGAAAAGCTGCAAAACGCCGCCGGGTCCCTGCTCCACGCCCGGGGGGAGCCCCCCAAGGGGCTGGGCCCGGTGACCAAGGCCTCCTCCGAGGTGATGAGCACGGTGAAAGCCATGGCGGACCGCTCCCCGGCCAACATCGCCGAGATGGTGATCCAGGGCTCCACCATGGGGGTGACCAAGAGCCTGCGCACCATCCGGGAGTGCGATTTGCGGGACGAGGGCATCCGCCGCCTGGCGGACAGGCTGCTCAAAACCGAGCAGGCCAACATTGAGGAAATGAAGCGGTTCCTTTAAGGAAGGGCTGATTAAACCGGCAGGATGCCCCAGGCATATTGAACCAGCGCTTTTTTCAGGCAAAACAGAGGGCCCCTGCGCCGGCAGAGGCCCTTCTGGTTTCAGTTGAGCGAGCTGGGGCCGAAGCCGTGGGGGAGAAGCTCCTTCAGGGGGAACTTCACGAAGGCCCCGTCCCCCCGGGCCACCAGCACCGTCAGCTCCGGCGCAAACTCATACAGCACCTGGCGGCACACCCCGCAGGGCCAGCAGTAGTCCGCACCCTTCCCCGCGATGGCGATGGCGGCGAATTCCCGGCGCCCCTCGCTGACGGCCTTGGCCACGGCGGCGCGCTCGGCGCACAGGGTGGGGCCGTAGGCGGCGTTTTCGATGTTGCAGCCGGTGAACACCGAGCCGTCGGCGCACAACAGGGCCGCCCCCACGGGGAAGTGGGAGTAGGGCACGTAGGAGCGCTCCAGCATGGAAAAGGCCAGGTCTACCAAGGCTTGATCGGTCATATTAAAAACTCCTTTCCAAATTGCGCCTATTGGCAGGCGGGGGGCCGCCCGGCCCCTGGATTCTATAGTATACCAGCTTTTTTCCTCCTGCGGAAGGGGGAAAGTGGGCTGCGGGGCGATTTTTGTTGTTGCAATGCGGGGAAGTTTCTGGTATACTATACTGCGTTCAATGCCGGGGGGTGCCCCAGGCCGGTTAAAATGCAAAAGCAGGCCGTGTGGAGAGGCCGTTCCCGCAGGCCATCAAAGATAAAGGACGGATGACAATGTTCGACAAGGGAAAGCGTGCGCGCCGCCAGAATGAGGACGACAAGGTCTTTAACCGGATGCTCCTCTGGCTTGCGGGCGCGGTGGTGCTGGAGCTGCTGCTGCTTCTGCTGCAAAAGGCATATGTGGACATGGCGTTTGGCGCGGTGGCGGCCAAGGGGCTGCTGGACTTTTTCAAGATTTTCAACATCGCCGGGCTGGTGATCCTCGCCGGCTGCGCCGTCTGGGCGGCGCTTTTCGCCCGCAGCGGGAAGCCTGTGGCGCTGCCCGCCGCCCTGGCCGCGGTCGGGGGGGTGCTTTGGGTGGTGTCCCTGGTGTGCCGCTTCATCTACCCCGACGGCGTGCGCATCCTCATGCTGTTCCCCGCCGGCGGCGCGGTGCTTATCATCATCTTGTTCCTCTACCAGCGCCCCTTCTTTTACAATGCCGCCCTTACCTGCGGCGGGCTGCTGGCGGTGTGGCTCCATAGGCAGTACTATATGAACCACCCCAGGCTCATCACCGCGTGTATCGTGGGCGGGCTGGTGGTGCTGGCCCTGGCGGCGGCGCTGTCATTCCTGCTGCGCAGGAACGACGGTACGCTGGGCCGCGTCCGGGTACTCCCCCCCGAGTCCAACTACTTTATGACCTGGCTCACCTGCGCCGTGACCGCCGTGGTGATGGTGCTGGCCCTCGTCCTGGGGGTGTCCGCCGGGCAGTACCTGCTGTACGTGCTGGCCGGGTGGCTGTTCGCCCAGGCGGTATACTTCACGGTGAAGATGATGTGAAGGGGCCCAGGCCCGGTAAAAACCTGCAAAAAGCGCCGCTTCCCTGGGAAGCGGCGCTTTCCTATGAAGAAAAGCACCGGGCCGGAGGAAACCGCATCCGGCCCGCTTTTTTTGCCTCAGCGCACCCGCGCTCCCCGCTCGCAGCGGTTGCCCCAGGAGTCGATGAGCTCATTGCCCCGGTAGACGCAGATGATCTCACAGTTGTTGGAGCAGCCGCCGCAGCCGGCCTCCCGGGTGCGGAAGTCCATGTCCTCCACGGCGAAGTCGAACTCCCGCCGCCCGCTGCCGCGCCGGGCCAGGATGGCAACCCCCAGGGCGCCCATCAGGTGGCCGTTGGGGTCCACAATCACCGGGCAGTTCAGGGTGCGCTCAAAGGCGGCCACCACACCCTTGTTCTTGCTCACGCCGCCCTGGAACACCACCGGGGAGACAATCTTCTTGCCCTTTCCCACGTTGTTGAGGTAGTTGGCCGCCACCGCGTTGCAAACCCCCGCGATGATGTCCTCCCGGGGGTGGCCCATCTGGATTTTGTGCACCAGGTCGGACTCGGCGAACACGGTGCACCGGGCGGCGATGGGGGTGGGGTGGGTGGAGCGAAGGGCGTACTCGCCGATCTCCTCCACCTCGATGCCCAGCCGCTTGGCCTGGCTGGACAGGAAAGCCCCGGTGCCCGCGGCGCACAGGGTGTTCATGGCGTAATCCACCGCCACGCCGTTTTCCACCAGGATGATCTTGGAGTCCTGGCCGCCGATCTCCAAAATGGTGCGCACGTCGGGGTAGAAGGTGGTGGTGCCCACGGCGTGGGCGGTGATCTCGTTCTTCACCATGGTAGCCCCCAGGACGGCGCCCACCAGCTTGCGGGCGGAGCCGGTGGTGCCGGTGGCCACGATTTTGTACTTCTCCTTGTCGAACTGTTCTTCCAGCAGCCGCACCAGTTCCTTTACCGCCCCGATGGGGTCCCCCTGGGTCCAGATATACCGGCTGGCCAGAATATGGTTCTTCTTGTCGATGATGACGCCCTTGGTGGAGATGGACCCCACGTCGACGCCCAGATATGCGTGTTCCAAATCAGAGTACCTTCTTTCTCATGTCGATCATGTCGTAAAACGCCTCCAGCCGGGTCATGAGCCCCACGTCGCTGGTCTGGGCGTCATAGGTGAGGTAGAGCACGGGGATTTTGTAGTCTGTGCTGATAGTTTGCAGCACCGGCATCACGTCGATCTCCGGGGTGCACCCGGAGGACTTGATGTGGACCAGGCCGTCATAGCCCCGCTCGGCGCACTCCCGGGCATACCAGATATTGGCGGTGGAGGTGGGGCCCATGTCGTACTGGGACAGGTCCTGAATCTTCACCCGCAGGTTCTTCTGCCCGCTGCCGTAGCGCAGGAACTGGTTGGTGACATTCATCCAGCGGTGGACCTCCACCCCCATGTCCGCCAGCTTCTGCTCCAGCTCCAGGTTGGAAAAGGCGTCCATGGCGGTATAGAACTCCCCCAGGATGCCCACCCGCAGGGGCCGCTGGGGCTTGTCCAGGGGGATGGATTGGAGGGAGCGCTTGGCGGCGCGGTAGCCCGCCTCCACATCGGCGCGGCCCTGGGCGGTGTACATGGCGGTGAGGAAGTCCTGGTAGGCCCGCTTATACTGGCCGCCGGAGGCGTCGAACCCGCAGCCCTTGTAATACTCGGCGGTGATCTCGTCCACGTACTCCGTCATCCGCAGGCCCTCCATGAACTGGACCAGGAACCGGGCGTAGTTCACCTTGGGGTTGAAGCGGCGGACGATGCGGATATACTCCTTTTTCTTGGACATGTCGTACTCGGACAGGTTGATGAAGTCAAACTGGTAGCCCAGATCCCGGAGGATCTGCTCCAGCAGTTCCCCGTAGTACCCCAGCCGGCACAGCCCATGGGTCATCATCAGGGTGTCCGCCCCGGCCTCCAGCGCCTCGATGATGCTGCCCAGCATGGTTTTGAAGGGGGTGCACACAAAGTCGGGGCTGTACTTGGTGCCCAGCTCCATGGTGCGCTTGGTGAGGGCGGGGGGCATGACGTACTTGCAGCCCAGGGCCTGCTCCACAATGTATTTGAAGGCGCAGCTATACTCCGCGTACCGGGGGAAAGCCACCTTTCTGGTCTTTACCTCTGCCATTACAATTTGCCCTCCTGAAAGCGGATGATGTCGATGAAGCTCTCCAGCCGGGTCTCCACCCCGGCGGTGCCGCTCTGGCTGTCCAGCACTAGGTTCAGCATGGGCACGCCCTTCACCCGCCGGGCGATGAGCTCGTTGACCATGGCGTCGGGCCCGCAGGGGAAGGCGCTGAGCAGGATGATGCCGTCCACATCGTCCCGGTGCATGGCGATGCCGCCCAGGATTTCCCGGCTGATCTCCCACTTGCAGGTGGGGGACAGCTCCCGTCCCTTTTTCAGCGCCCCGTCCCGGTCTACCATGTCCGCCCGCAGGGGGATCACCCCCACCCGCTTCAGGTAGTCGGTGACCGGCCGGCCCATGTACGGGTCCTCCATGACGTAGCTGTGGGCGGCGATGAGCACCTTGAGGCCGTCCCGCTTGTACTGCTGCTCGTATCTCTGCACGCGGGCCTTGTGGTGGGCGGCTTCCGCTTTTTTTGCCTGCTTATAGGCCCGCTTCACGGCCTTGGGCGGGCAGCCCAGGCGTTTGCCCAGGTCCAGGAAAGCGTCCTCCTCCGTCTTTTTCTGCTCCTCGTCCACCTCGTAGGAGAGGAAGCTCTGGCCGGAATCCCGGAATACGCTGCGCACCAGGTCGGGGGTGGACTCAAACCGGGTGCACATGTTCCGATGCCGCCCGAAATTGCTCACCCGGGGGACCAGGATGTAGTCGCACTTCCCGACCAGCGCGGCCACGTGGCCCAGGTAGATTTTCAGCGACAGGCAGGCCTCGTCGATGGCCAGGGCTGTACCCCGGTCCAGAATATCCCGGTCGGTGGGGGTGCTGACCGCCACCTCGATGCCCAGCTCCTGGAAAAAGGTGCGCCAGAGGGCATAATAACGGTAATACAGCAGGGCCCGGGGCAGGCCGATGGTTATGGTCTGTTTTTCCATGTTGGCAATCCTCTGTGTTGTTGGGATGGGCGGCAGGGCCGCCGGGAGACAAAAAAGAGAGGCACGCCAACGGCGTGTCTCTCTCAGTTGGCGTGGTGTGGCAAAACCGCTATCCGGAATTTGATGCGGCAGCCGCCCGCAGGGCGGCCCCACCGAGAACCCAGCGCAGCGGGTCTTGGGTGGAAGCGAAGAAATTCCCACCAGAGTATAGTTTTCGGCGAAGCCGGAAACGGAACGGTGGTGGGAATTTCTGAACTGGTGCGGATGACGGGACTCGAACCCGTACGGCCGTGGGCCACTAGCACCTCAAGCTAGCCAGTCTACCAGTTCCAGCACATCCGCGTCGCACGCGCCGGGAGGGTTTCCCTCCGACGGGAATAAGCAGATTATAATGCGCAAAAACTTTTTTGTCAAGAGTAAAAAAACTGTTGACAACCGGCGTCCGGCATGGTACTATTTATTTCGCGCTGAACGTCAAGCGCCCAGATGCGCGAGTGGTGGAATTGGTAGACTCGCTGGCTTCAGGTGCCAGTGCTCGCAAGGGCGTGCGGGTTCGACTCCCGCCTCGCGCACCACGTCGCCGCAAGCGTCATATCGCTTGCGGCGATTTTTTTAAGGTCACCGCCCGCTCATTCTGCTGCGGCTCCTTATCCCCACGAAAGCTGAGGGGGGCTTTCATAGGGGTCCCGTTTTATCTGACCTGTGGATAGTGGTTTTGCCACATGAACCCAAAAGAAAGACACGCTGAAGGGTAAGTCTTCATAAAGAAGTTAAGGACAAGGTGAGCCACAAACGGTTCGCCTTGTCCTTTTCGTACTGTATAACCCACTATGACACTTTCGGGGAAAGTGTTGTGGGAGAGAACGAAAAATGTGGCTGACAAATTAAATTACGTCATGGGAGAGTATCCCAAATTCTATGGGATCGTCCAGTTTTAAAAATTCCGTCTCCAGATCCAGGCCCATATAGTCATCTTCCTTCCCGCTCTCATCGCCGGTGAGGCGGAGTGAGAGAAGGATCTGATAATATCGGGTAATCTCCGGGCTGTCCAGAGAGAGCCATTCCGATATCCATTCCGTTCCGTTGTGGTGCTTATGGCGCAGCCGACCCTCCTTGATGTGGTAGGGCCGATGTTTTTTATCCCGATAGACATAGCCATAGGACACATCCCCCACGTAGTAATTCCCGGTAAGGAATCGGATATCAGGGAAAGAGTCTACCTCGGACATGAGGTCATCACTGTTGGGGTTCAGATAGTTCCGCCAGATAATCTCCTCAGCCAGGGATATCATCTCATCCCAGCGGGAAGCCAGGGACTGATACTCCTCCCGGGTAATACCGTCGTCCAGATCAATGCGCGGCTTCATCTTGTCTTCCCAGGTGATGTATGTATTTTCAGGATTCTCTTTCTCAAAGATAATTTGGCGGGGACGAACGCCGGTTTTCTGACGCCGCCTATGCTTAAAAAAATCCATATGGAATAACCTCCCTTTGCCGTCTGAACAATTATAAAACAATACCCGCTGAAAAACAAGCGTTTTTCAGCGGGTATTAGCTTCCTTACGGGAGCTGCCCCAAAGGCGTGTCTTTCTTTTGGGTTCCGCTCCCTTTGGCCGCTTATCCTCCGGGAATTGGAATGCCAGGGGCGGCAAAGCCGCCCCTGCGCAATTCTCCGCCGCCTGCGGCGGCTGCGAATGTACGGCGCATCAGCGCCGTGTGGGGCTTCTAAAAGCGTTCGCCTCCGCCTTGGGGTGTTTTTTCTCCCAATATTGGTTGACAATGTAAACCTTCTGTGCTATGATAGGGCTACAACGTAAACCAAACGGGAGGAAGCGGATATGGAGGCCAAAAAGGATATGGGCGGCGTCAAGCTCACCGCCAGCGAGTGGAGCGTGCTCAGCTGCCTGTGGGAGGACAGCCCCCGCACGGTGATGCAGCTGGTGGCGGCGCTGGGGGGACAGGTGGGGTGGGCCAAGAGCACCACCATCACCACCCTGCGGCGGATGGAGGAAAAGGGGCTGGTCCGGGCGGAGCAGGGCGCGCGGGGCAAGCTGTATACCCCGGCGGTGGAGCGGGAACAGGCCGTCACCGCCGAGACCCACAGCTTTTTAGACCGGGTGTACCAGGGCAGCGTGGGATTGATGATGAGCGCCATGGCCAGGCGCCAGGAGCTGTCCGGCGATGAGGTGGCGGAGCTGCGCGCCATCCTGGACCGGATTGAAGGGGGTGGAAAGGCATGACGCGGACGCTGCTGGAGTGGGTTTTTACCTCCGTATTCCTTATTTTAGTGGTATTGGCCCTGCGCGCCGCGCTGGGCAGGCGCATCAGCGCCCGTATGCGCTACGCCCTGTGGGCGGTGGTGCTGCTGCGGCTGCTGGTGCCGGTGCAGCTGTTTGAATCCCCCATCGCCGGGACGTGGGCGCTGACGGAGGCGCGCACCGAATGGAACGCGGTTGCTCCGCCCCCGGCGATGACCGCCCCCAGTCTGCCTGAGCCCCCGGCGGCGGGGATAACCGGCCTGCCTGTGACGGACGTGAAGCCGGGAAGTGTGCCAACCCTCCCCGGCTCTCCTGCGGCGCCGGATGCGCCGGAGCCCCCAGCCGCCCCTGATTTGAGCGCACTGGCCCCCTGGCTGGGCCGGGCGTGGCTGGCGGGGACCGGGCTGGCGGCGCTGGTGCTGTTGGCGTCCAACCTGCGGTTTTATGCGCGGCTGCGGAAGGGGCGCGTCCCGCTGGAGGGGGCGGACTGCCCGCTGGCGGTGTATGAGGCAGGGGGACTGCCCTCCCCGTGCCTGTTCGGCATTGTCCGCCCGGCGGTGTACGTCGCCCCCGAGACGGCGGCGGACCCGGACATGCTGCGCCATGTGCTGGCCCACGAGTACACCCACTTCCGCCAGGGCGACCACATCTGGAGCCTCCTGCGGTGCGCCGCCCTGGCCGTCCACTGGTGGAACCCGCTGGTGTGGCTGGCGGTGGGGCTGAGCCGGAGGGACGGCGAGCTGGCCTGCGACGAGGGGGCGCTCCGGCGGCTGGGCGACGGCGAACGGGCCGCCTACGGGAACACCCTGTTGGCCTTGGTCACCGCCAAGCCCGGCCCGGGCGACCTGTTCCGGTGCACCACCACCATGGCGGGGGACAAGAGGAGCCTGAAGGAGCGCATCACCCGCATCGCCCAGGCCCCCAGGCGGTGGCTGTGGGCGGCGGTGGCCGTGGTGCTGGCCACGGCGCTGGCCTGCGCGTGCGCCTTCGGACAGGCCGAGCCGGAGGAAGAGGTGGACGCGCTGCTTTGGCCCTACGGCGTGAGCCGGATGACGTATATCCGGGACGCGGGCGGCTTCGGCGGGGACTTCGCGGTGACCCTGAACCAGGACGGCACGTTTTCCTACTACGCCGGACTTTTGAGCAGCTACATCGGCATGGGGACCTGGACCCAGGAGGACGGCGTGGTCTGCCTGGCCGACGAGGGGCTGGAGGGCAGCGCCGGAATACAGCGTTACTATTTCACGGTTGAGGACGGCAATTTGGTCTTCCAGGCGGAGAAGTCCGCGAAATTCATGTACGTGGACGTGAAGGACGGGGAGCGGTTCTCCCGCCGGACGGACGATCTGCGCTTTTCCCTGGATGAGAACGATCTTGTGGTCATTGAGGGCGAGGTGGACGGCCTGACGCTGAGAGAGGGGACCTATTGGCAGCCGTCAGGCGCCCCCGCCAAAACCCTTACGATGTCCTATCCCTTTGAGGGCGCGCCCGAGGGCGTTATCATGGAGGCGTACTGGGCGGACAGCGGGACGGTGGACCTGCGCACCAGAGTGGACGCGCGGTTCAGCGGCCCTCCTGAGATCTTTTGGATATTTACTGTGGAGCTGTACGGAATACACGGCGCGCAGGTCACGGAGATGGTTCCCGTGGAAGGCATGTCCTCTCGTGCCAGCTTGGACACCCCGTTACAGCTCTATCCCGAGACGATCTCCGACGAGGAGGCCATCCGCGCGGCCCGCATCGCCGCCCGGCTGCTGACCGCGGCGGAGGAGTGGTATAACAACCACAAGACCCCGGTGGTGGAAATCGCCTTCCAGTACACGGGAAACAACCCGGTTTCCAGCTTCGCCGTCCCGGCGGACGTGCTGAACGCCGCCAAGGCCTATGTGGCCGCCCAGTTCCAGGCCGACGTGCCGGGGGGCGTGCTCACCAGCTGGGGCGAGAGCTACAACGATGAGACAGGGGCGTGGGAGCCGGTCCTGCTGGCCAAGGCGGTGCCCTTCGACCGGGTGCGTATCAAGAGCATGGAAGGCCCCTTCCTTTACACAGTGCAGGCCGATGGGGAGGACGTGGTGGCGGAGCTGTGGAAGGTGGCCTTCGAGTACCACACCACCGTGCCGGAGTTTGCCCAAAACCTGCTGGCCGGCGGCATGACCCTGGACGACGAGGGCTGGATGAACTTTACAAACGGCTTCAACTACGTGGCTGTCACCGGCGAAGAGGACAGAACGATGACGCGCTTTCTGACCCAGGCCGAGTTCGGGTCGGTGGGCTTCCGCAACGACCTGCTGGACGCCCTGCAAGGGGCGGGGCTGAGTTCCGTCGAGCGCTATGAAAACGCGGAAGGCCTTTACCACGCCAACGGCGAGGCCCGTGCCACCAACTTGGACGGGGACGGCGTGGCCGAGCGGGTCCAGATGTGCGACATCGTGGCGGGCGGCACGCCGGTGGGCCGCCGGGTGGAGATCTGGGAGGGGGAGAAGCTGCTCTTCTCCGAGGAGGGCTACTACGCCCACGCGGGCTGGAACGCCCTGTTTCTGTGCACGGTGGACGGGGAGGACTGCCTGCTGCGCTACCACCCCACCATGTACCAGGGCGTGTGCTCCTATACCTTTGAGCTGTTCACCCTGTCCCGCGCCGGGGAGGAGATGACGGTACGGGAGGGCCGGGTGGAGTTCGACATAAACTTCCAGCCCATGCTCCACCAGAACTTTGACCCGGAGGCCATCGCCGACTTCATGGAGAAGGTGAACAGCCTGCTGGAAAACAGCGTCCAGCTGCTCAACACCGACCAGGATCTGCTGGGCGCCTTTGAAAAGGAGGGGCGGCTGTACGACAGCCTGTGGTGGCTGGACGCCTTCCCCGAGGAGGGCTTCACCCGCGACCCGGGCAAATCCCTGCTGGAAAACCTGAAAGATTACCAGACGGCCATGGAGGCGCGGTGGTACGCCGTCGAGCCGGAGATAATGGACATGGGGGAGGCGGGGAGCGGCTGCCTGCGGTCGGCGCGGCTGCGCTACCAGGACCGGACGGCGGACTTTTTCGCCAATTGGCGCTCCCAGGACCAGCCCTATGTGAAGGTGCTGGACCTGAACGGCGACGGCAGGGACGAGATCGTGTGCGTATTCGACTACCTGAGCTTTGCCGGGGAGCCCGCCCAGGAGCTGCATGCCTTCGACGCCCAGACGCTGGAGGAGTACGACCTGTCCGGGCTCAGGGAGGGCGTGGCGGGCCAGTTCAAATGCACCGAGGAGGGGACCCGGTTCTATCTGGAGGGCCCGGGCACGTATGGGCCGATGGTGATCAGGAAGGGGGAGGTCGAGGCCGTCAGCGTGGGGGAACACGCCCGCTACAGCGTCGAGGACGGAAACGTGTTTTGCTGGATGAGCATGGAGCTCACCGGCGCGGACCTCCATGAGCTGCGCTACATCAGGGTAAGGCTGGACTTCACCGGCGGCGGCTTCCAGATCGGGAAGGAGGAGTGGGAGCTGGACGCCTCCTATTGAATAACCGGACGGGCCGCCGGGGAAAATGAATTTAAAATTCTCACACTTTCAGACACGGACAGCCCAGGGCGCTTTTCGCGGGTCAGGACCGCCGGAGAATGGCTCCGGCGGCCCTCCCATGTCCCGCCCGAAACAAAAGACCGCCCGAGAGAAACGAATGTATGCGCCGGGCGGGCGCTCAGCCCCAAAAAGATTGGAAGGCTGTGGAAGAAAACAAACAAATTCACTAATTGGAGCCGAAAAAACAGCGTGTCTTTTTAGCGATTTTACAGAAAAAAGAAAAAATGCAGGCTTCTCATTGAAAAGTTGCGCGGATTATACTAAAATAATCGGTAAGTTCAACCGGGGGTTTCGTGGTTCTCCGGCCCTGGGTCCAACGCAAAATCGGTCGGGCGCAAGGGCCGGCCCTTGCGCCCCCTTTTGGCTGCCCCAAAAGGGGAGCACGCTTCACTATTCCCATCAGAAGCGGAGCTCCCTTTTTCCAGATAGCCGGGGTTTATTCGAGCAAAGTGCAAAAGCGCCCCGCCCGCCCCGCGTCGGGGCCTGGTTTACGGTCGATAGCCGCCGCAGTCCTTTCCAGCAGGGAAGGCCGGAGGGCGGTTATGGATAAATATTTCAAGGAGGAAGAGTAAATATGAAGAAGTTTCTTGCGCTTCTGCTGGCGGCCGTGATGTGTCTTGGCCTTCTGGCCGGCTGCGGTCCCAAGGAAACCGGCGAGAGCAATCCCCCCGCCGACAACAGCACGGCCCCCTCGGAGGCTCCATCTGGGTCTCAGGAGGTCTTTGAGAACAAGGTGATCCTGGGCGACGTCACCGAGCTGTCCGGCGATTTCCGTTATCCCGGCTGGGGCTCCAGCTCCGTGGGCGCGTCCGACCAGGGAGTCTGGTTCCTGACCAGCGGCCTGTCCACCATGGAGTCCGACCAGGGCGGCGCCTACCAGTGGAGCCAGACCGTGGTCAAAAGCCATGAGGAGACCGAGAACGACGACAGCACCTGCACCTACACCATTGAGATTTATGACGACCTGAAGTTCAGCGACGGCAGCCCCGTCACCGCCAAGAACTACCTGGCCTACGTTCTGAGCTTCTCCACCCCCGTGGCCCAGGGCACCAACCACTCCGGCATGAATGGCCAGGCCCTGGTGGGCTTTGAGGACTTCAACGCCTACACCGGCCCCGGCTCCGAGACCGGCACCAAGGAGTTCTCCGGTGTGCGCCTGCTGGACGACTACACCTTCTCCCTGACCGTGTCCAGCGAGTACTATCCCTCTTACTTTGCCTACACCAACGCCGCTGTGCAGCCCTACGTCATGGAGCAGTGGCTGGGCAAGGACGTGGATATCATGGACGACGGCAACGGCTGCTACCTCACCGACAACTACTATGAGAAGAACGGCGACGACTACGTCAAGGCCGCCGAGATTCTGGGCAACCGCTACAACCTGGACATCCCCTACAGCGGCGCCTATGTGGTCTCCGAGTGGGACGAGGGCACCAGTCAGGCGGTCTTGACCATCAACCCCGAGTTTAAGGGCAACTTCGAGGGCCAGAAGCCCTCCATTGAGACCGTTGTCTACGGCCGCATCATCTCCGAGACCCAGATTGCCCAGCTGACCGGCGGCGAGATGGACGTCCTGTCCAGCATCACCGGCGGCGACGACACCAAGGCCGCCCTGGCCGTGGTGGACGGCGAGAAATTCGTGGAGACCCACTACCAGCGGGCCGGCTACGGCAAGATCCAGTTCGACTGCGACTTTGGCCCCACCATGTTTAAGGAAGTCCGCCAGGCCGTGGCCTACCTGCTCAACCGCAACGAGTTCTGCCAGACCTTCACCGGCGGCTACGGCGTGGTGGTGGACGGCCCCTACAGCCCCGATTTCTCCATGTGGCAGGGCGTGCAGGACGAGATCGAGCTGACCGACTACTCCTACTCCCCCGACACCGCCGTGAAGGTGCTGGAGGAGGGCGGCTGGATCTATAACTCCAAGGGCGAGCCCTATGAGCCCGGCCAGACCGGCGTGGACGCTGTGCGCTACAAGAAGCTCACCGCCGAGGAGGCCAACGCCGCCTCCGGCGACGGCACCGCCGACATCAACAAGAACTACGCCTCCGTGGCCAACACCGACGGCGTGACCTACAAGACCGTGGAGATCAACGGCGAGTACTATATGCCCCTGGCCATCAACTGGTTCGGCACCGACGAGAACACCGTCACCGACATGCTGACCACCTCCCTGGCCAACGGCAGCCAGGTGACCGAGGCGGGCATGGTCATCCGCTCCACCCGCGGCGACTTCACCCTGCTCCAGGGCAACATCTACCGCGAGGCGTCCTACGGCTACGAGGGCACTCCCACCTACGGCATGTACAACCTGGCCACCGGCTGGCCCAGCGCCGTGTATGACTACTCCTACAACTGGTCCCTGGATCCCATGTACTTCCCCTACTCCGCCAACAAGGTGTTTGATGAGTACGACAAGGCGTTCCCCTATGACCTGAAGGCGGAGAAGCTGACCTATGAGGAGGCCGTGGAGGCTTCCGGCGACAAGCTGGGTATGGACTACCTGTCCATGGCCATGATCTTCAACGCCACCACCGAGGACGAGTACAACCACTGGTGGATGGGCTATATTGAGCGCTGGAACGAGCTCATGCCCGACATCCCCCTGTACTCCAACTACTACTATGACGTGTACAACGCCAAGATCGAGAACTTCCACACCTCTCCGTTCTTCGGCCAGCACCGCGCCATCCTTTACGCCAACGTGAAGGGCTTCTAAGCCGCTAAAAATTTGCTTAGCAGGGAATAGGCAAGACAATGGATGGGGCAGCCAGCCGCAGGGTTCGGCTGCCCCATCCCCGTTCCCGCGCCGCAGCAAGAAGGGAAGTGCGATATGGGAAAATATATAATAAAGCGTTTGGCGTATATGCTGGTCGTGCTGATGATCCTCTCCTTTATCATGTTCTTAGTGTACTCCATCATCCCCTTTGACCGGGCTGTGGCGGAGGCGGACACCTATAAGCAGAGCTTGAAAAACAACCCCAACGCCCCGCAGCTGTACGCGGCGAAGATCGAACAGCTGCGCCGGGAGCTGGGCACCGACCAGAACGTATTTGTGCGCTACCTGGGCTGGATCGGCCTGGGGCCGATCAACGGCAAGTATAACGGCATTTTGCAGGGCAATTTCGGCTACAGCTACGAGTATAACCGGCCCGTCACCGATGTGCTGGTCCGGCCCATGCAGAACACCGTGTTCATCAACATTTTCGCCACCATACTGGGTTTGGGCATCACCATACCCCTGGGCATCCTGTGCGCCACCAAGCGGGGCAGCCGGTTGGACACCGGCGTACAGGTGGCAACCATCGTGGGCTACAGCATCCCCAGCTTCATCATCGCCATTGTGTTCATCTGGGTGTTCGCCATCAAGCTGGGGTGGTTCCCGGTGTCGGGCATGAAGACGCCGGGATCCAACTATACGGGACTACAGGAGCTGCAGGACCGGCTGTATTATATGGCCCTGCCCCTGATCGCCATGACCTTTGCCTCCCTGGGCGGCATGACGCGGTACACCCGCGCCGCCATGAGCGAGGCGCTGAGCCTGGACTGCATCCGCACCGCCCGGGCCAAGGGCCTGCGGGAGCGGGTGGTGGTGTACAGCCACGCCTTCCGCAACGCGCTGATCCCCATTATCACGCTGGTAATCGGCTGGTTTACGGGGATTTTCAGCGGTTCCATCGTAATTGAGAATATTTTCGGCCTGAACGGCGTGGGCCGCATTTATATCGAGAGCCTGAGCAAAAAGGATTTCGAGGTTGTGCTGCTGCTCCAGATGTTCTACGTGATCCTGGGGCTTGTGGGCAACCTGGTGGTGGACCTGGCCTATGGCCTGGCCGACCCGCGTGTGCGCGTAAACAAGTAAGGGGGCGGGACAATATGAGTGAAAAGAATGGTTCCGCGAAGAAGGGGGGCACCCCCCTGCGCTGGATGAAGCGCATGTTTATGGGTTCCTACGGCGAGGTGAAGGACGACCGCTACGACAGCCCCTCCAAGCAGGCGGTGAAGCGGTTTTTCCGCAAGCCGCTGGCCACCGGCTCGGTGATCGTGCTGGTGGGGATGTTCCTGTTCGTGTTCATCGGCTCGGCCATCGCGCCGGTGGACCTGACCGAGACGGGCAGCGAGATGCTGCACACCAACATGGCCCCCACCCAGAGCCTGATGAAGCTGCCCGAGGGCATGAAGGACGGCGCGCTGGACATTTCCTCCCGGGGCACCTTCACCATCGGCGTGGACACCGAGGGACAGGTATCCATGTGGGGGTACTATTTCAATACCTCCGGCGACCCCGCCCGGGACGTGATGAACATCCCCGAGGCGGTGAAGAACAGCAAAATTATCCATGTGGCCGCCGGCTCCGACCATTGCGTGGCCATCTCGGAGGACGGCCACGTGTACTGCTGGGGCGAGATGGACAACGGCCAGTACGGCCATGACGGCTCCATGATTATGTCCGCCCGCAAACAGCCGGAGGAGCTGATGGGGGATAACACCATCGACGCCTCCGCCGTGCGCCAGCTCATCTGCGGCAACCAGGTCACCGCCATCCTCATGGAGGACGGCACCGTCTACGCCTGGGGCAACGACGGCCTGGCCGCCACCAACCTGTCCTCCGTCATCAAGCACGGCAAGCAGGTGGGCAAGCTGGAGAAGATCGTGTTTACTAACGACGGCATCTACGGCATCGATGAGTTCGGCGATTTCGTCTACGGCAAGAGCACCAAGTACAATATCGTCACCGTCCAGGACGAGAACGGCAAAAACGTGACCATGGACCTGTTTGAGTACCTGGGGGAGCGCAAGCTGGTGGACATTGCCGCCACCGGCGGCGCCCTGGCCCTGGTCACCGACGACGGCGAGATTATCATGTCCGGCATGAAGGACCCCATGCCCCAGCTCATGGACGATGAGGACGCCATCGCCGTCAGCGGCGGCACCCGGCACTTCTCCCTACTCACCGACAAGGGGCGGGTATACGCCTGGGGCCAGAACTACCGCAACCAGTGCAATGTACCCGACAGCCTGAAGCAGGAGGGGGCGGCGGACACCGTCATCACCAGCGGCTTCCAGAACTACGCCTTCAAGGACGGGAAATTCGTGGACAGCTGGGGGCTGAAGGGCTATATCATGGGCACCGATGAGATGGGCCGCGACGTGTTCAACCGCATTGTAAACGGCGGCAAGATGACCATGACCATCGGCGCGGTGGCCGTCATCATCTCCACCGTCATCGGCGTCATTGTGGGCTGCATCTCCGGCTATTTCGGCGGCATCGTGGATATGCTGCTCATGCGCCTGTGCGAGATCGTGGGCGCCATCCCCTTCCTGCCCTTCGCTTTGTGCCTGTCGGCCATCTTCCAGTCCACCGACATCCATGAGGACACCCGGATCTTCATCATCATGATTATTCTGGGCGTCTTGAGCTGGGCGGGGCTGGCGCGGCTGGTCCGCGGCCAGATCCTGGCCGAGCGCGAGAAGGAATTCGTCACCGCCGCCCGGTCCATGGGCGTAAAGGAGGGGCGCATCGCCTTCTGGCACATCCTGCCCAACATTGTGTCCGTCATTTTGGTGACGGTCACCCTGGATTTCGCCACCTGCATGCTCACCGAGTCCCAGCTGTCCTACCTGGGCTTCGGCGTGCAGCTGCCCCGGCCCACCTGGGGCAATATGCTCAACGGCTCCCGCAGCGCGCTGGTCATCGAGTCCTATTGGTGGCGCTGGCTGTTCCCGGCCCTGTTCCTGTCCATCGTCGTCATCTGCATCAACACCATCGGCGACACCCTGCGCGATGTACTTGACCCGAAATCGGAGGTGGAGAAATAATGGCGGATATGCTCCTTGAGGTCAAGAACCTCCACACCTATTTCAGGACCAGGAACGGCACCGTCAAGGCAGTGAACGACGTGTCCTACAGCCTGGAGCCGGGCAAGACCATCGGCATTGTGGGCGAGTCCGGCTCGGGCAAGTCCGTGTCCGCCATGAGCATCCTGCGCCTGCTGGACGCCAACGGCTATATCGACTCGGGGGAGATCCTCTTTGAGGGCAGGGACCTGACCAAGCTGCCCATGGACGATATGTACCACATCCGGGGCAACGCCATTTCCGTCATCTTCCAGGAGCCCATGACCAGCCTGAACCCGGTGTTCACCGTCAAGCGCCAGCTGTCCGAGCCCTTTATGATCCACCAGGGCATGAACAAGAAGCAGGCGGCGGAAAAGAGCCTGGAGATGCTCCGCGCGGTGCAGATCCCCAACCCCGAGGCGGTGCTCAACCAGTACCCCCACCAGCTGTCCGGCGGAATGCGCCAGCGGGTGATGATCGCCATGGCTCTGGCCTGCCGGCCCAAGATCCTCATTGCCGACGAGCCCACCACCGCCCTGGACGTGACCATCCAGGCCCAGATCCTCCGCCTGATGAATGAGCTCCAGGAGGAGAACGGCACCTCCATCATCTTTATCACACATGACCTGGGCGTCATCAACGAGATGGCGGACGATGTGGCCGTTATGTACTGTGGGCAGGTGGTGGAAAAGGCCAGCGCCCGGCTTATCTTTGCCGACTGCGCCATGAGCCACCCCTACACCGAGGGGCTGATGTTCTCCATCCCCCGGCTGGATGCCATCCACACCCGGATCGAGCCCATCCCCGGGGCTGTGCCCCACCCGCTGGATCTGCCCAAGGGGTGTAAGTTCGCCCCGCGGTGCAAATACTGCACGCAGAAGTGTATTGAGGAGGAGCCAGGCCTGGAAGATGTGGGCGGAGGCCAGCTCATCCGCTGCTTCTATCCCGAAAAGGAGGTGAGGCGCAGTGAAGAGCACCAAAAAATTACTGTCCATCAGTAATCTGAAAAAATATTTCCCCGTGGCTAAGAGTTCCATCTTCCAGAAGGAGCAGCTGTACGTCCGGGCCAACGAGGATATCTCCATTGACATCTACGAGGGCGAGACCGTGGGCGTGGTGGGCGAGAGCGGCTGCGGCAAGTCCACCCTGGGCCGCGTGCTCCTCCAGCTCTACCCCCAGACCGCCGGCACCACCATGTACTACGGCGCCACCCTGGACTCCACCACCCCCAAGTACGTGATCGACACCCTGCACCACCTGGACCGCTACAAGGCCAGGCTGGAAAAGGCCAGTGAGAAGGCCGCCGAGCTAAGCAAAAAGGTGATGGACGCGGGCGGTGAGGAGAACGCGGACTTCTACCTGCTCCAGGAGCGCAACCTGGCGCTGTGCGACGAGCAGACCTGCCTGATGCACATCGTCACCATCCTGGGCGGCTTTTTCGCCAAGGACGAGGGCGGCAAGGGCCGGGAGCTGATGGAAAAGGTCTACTATGAGAATGTGAAGCGCAACAAGCTGCTGGAAAAGCGGACGGATATCAACGCGGAGTACGAGCTGAGTGTGGGCAAGGGAGACAGCGGAAAAGCCGCCGGGCTGAAGGCCAAGCTGGACGAGCTGGACAGCCAGATCGCCGTCTATGACCGAAGCACCGCCGCCTGCCAGAGGGAGCTGGACGACCTGCGCGCCCGGAACGCGGCTAACCCGGAGTTTGCCAAATACGAGGCCATGCGGGACAGCGGCATTGACCTGGCCCGCCTGCAGTACAGCGAGATGCGCCTGCTGCGCAAGGATTTGCAGATCATCTTCCAGGACCCCTATTCCAGCCTAAACCCCCGGATGACCATCGGCCAGATCATTGAGGAGGGCCTGCTCACCCATAATTTCTACCGCAAGGGCTCCAAGCAGATGGAGGAGCATATCCTGTCCACCATGGACGAGTGCGGCCTCCAGGACTATATGGTCAACCGCTATCCCCACCAGTTTTCCGGCGGCCAGCGCCAGCGCGTGGCCATCGCCCGGGCGCTGGTGGTGAAGCCCAAGTTCATCGTGTGCGATGAGTGTGTCTCCGCGCTGGACGTGTCCATCCAGTCCCAGATCATCAACCTGCTCCAGGAGCTGAAGGAGAAGCAGAACCTGACCTATATGTTCATCTCCCATGACCTGTCGGTGGTGCGTTATATCTCCGATCGGATCTGCGTGATGTACCTGGGCAACATTGTAGAGCTGGCCGATGCCGAGACCATCTTCAAGGATCCCAGACACCCCTACACGGTGGCGCTGCTCTCCTCCATCCCCACCACCGACCCGGAGAGCCTGGAGAAGGAGCGCATTCTGCTGGAGGGCAATATCCCCAGCCCCATCAGGCCACCCTCCGGCTGCAAGTTCCATACCCGTTGTTATATGGCCTGCGACAAGTGCAAGCGGGTGCCGCCCCCTCTGCAAGAGATTGAGCCGGGCCACTTCCTGGCCTGCCACTTCCCCCAGCCCAAGCTGGATGCCCAGGGCAATTACCTCTTTGAGCTGCCCAAGATGGAGCGCAAGTCCAGCCGTGGTTCCGCCGAGGCGGCGGAATAATCTGCGAGGCCGGGAATGATCTGGAGGCGTCTGAAAAAATATGCCGGCGAGCAGGAGGAAAAGCAGCCCTCGGAGGAGGAACGGGACGGGCTTCACGTCAGCTTCCGGGAGCGGCTTGTCATGGTGCTCACCGCCTATGTGGTAATTGTCCTGCCCTGCCTGCTGGTGCTCATCGGGCTGTCCCTGCTGGCGTGCTGGCTGTTCGGCCTGCTGTGAGGAAATGAAATTATGACCGGCCCCTCCCTTCCGCGCTAGCGGAAGGGAGGGGCCGGTTTATGCTTTGGGATTAAGGGGTGGGGGAAGAGCGAAGTTTTTTCATAGATGTGCAAAGAATTTTCTATCGACTTTTTAAAAGAAAAGGAAGAAAATAGGTGTGCCGTCAGGGGAAGCTGCCGGCAGAATTCAAACGGCGCGGCAGGCCGCCCAGAGGAGGGCGGCACGGCGCCCAACTTTGAAACAGGAGGAATTTTAGGATGAAAAAGATCATTGCGCTCCTTCTCTCCGCCATTATGGTCATGGCGCTGTTCGCCGGCTGCGCCGGCAAGCCCGCCGACGACAACAAGGGCGGCGCCGACGGCGACAAGGGCACCATCGGCGTGTGCATCTACAAGTTCGACGACGCCTTTATGACCACCTACCGGAACAACCTGGAAGAGATCCTGAAGTCCAAGGGCTACAAGGTCTCCGTGGTGGACGGCAACAACGACCAGAACAAGCAGAACGAGCAGATCGACACCTTCATCACCCAGGGCGTGAAGGCCCTCATCATCAACCCCGTCATGACCTCTGCGGCGGACTCCATCATCGACAAGGTGAAGAACGCCAACATCCCCACCGTGCTCATCAACCGTGAGCCCACCGCCGAGCAGATGTCCGCCTACGACAAGCTGGTGTACGTGGGCTGCGACGCCGCCCAGTCCGGCACCTTCCAGGGCGAGCTGATTCTGGACACCCCCAACAAGGGCGACATCAACGGCGACGGCAAGGTATCCTACATCATGATCCAGGGCGACCCCGAGAACATCGACGCCCAGCTCCGCACCGAGTACTCCGTCAAGGCGCTGAAGGACGCGGGCATTGAGGTGGAGGAGCTGGACCTCCAGCGCGGCGACTGGGACCGCAACAAGGGCCAGGAGATCGCCCAGAACGACCTGGCGAAGTTCGGCGACCAGATTGAGGTCGTGTTCTGCAACAACGACGACATGGCCATCGGCGCCCTGCAGTCCATCCAGGCCGCTGGCCGCACGGTGAACAAGGACATCTATCTGGTGGGCGTGGACGCGCTGGACGCGGCCCTGAACGAGGTGGAGCAGGGCAACATGACCGGCACCGTGCTCAACGACGCCAAGGGCCAGGCCACCAAGGCTGTGGAGTGCATGGAAGAGCTGCTGGGCGGCAAGACCTATGCCTCCGGCGAGCAGAGCGTGTACGTGGACTACGTGAAGGTGACGCCCGACAACGTGAAGGACTTCAAGTAATCTGACGCAGGACAACCGCAGAGCTTTCAGACGGGTGCGTGCGCGTGTGCGCACGCACCCGTTCCTGTCATCACAAGGGGGGACCGAAAATTGTCTGATTATCGTTTGGAAATGCGCGGCGTGGTGAAAACCTTCCCCGGCGTCAAGGCGCTGGACCACGCCCAGCTCAAGCTTCGCCCGGGCACCGTCCATGCCCTGATGGGGGAGAACGGCGCGGGCAAATCCACGCTGATGAAGTGCATGTTCGGCATCTACCATATGGACGAGGGGGAGATGTTCTACGAGGGGGAACCGGTGAAGATCAACGGCCCCCTGGACGCGTTGAACAAGGGGATCGCCATGGTGCACCAGGAGCTCCAGCCTATCCCTGAGCGCAGTATTGGCGAGAACATCTACGTGGGCCGCTACCCAGTCAAGCGGTTCGGCCCCGTGGTGACCATCGACCACGAGAAAATGTATGAGGATGCGGCCAAGGTGCTGGAGGAAGTCCACCTGGACTTCAACCCCAGGGCCAAGCTGGGCAGCCTGAGCGTATCCCAGATGCAGCTGGTGGAGATCGCCAAGGCGGTGTCCGCCGACTGTAAGGTGCTCATCCTTGACGAGCCCACCTCCTCCCTGACGGCCCGGGAGGTGGAGGCGCTGTTTACCATTGTAAACGAGCTGCGCGGCAAGGGCGTGTCCATCGTGTATATCTCCCACAAGATGGATGAGATCCTGCGCATCAGCGACGAGGTCACCATCATGCGGGACGGCCAGTACATCGGCACCTGGGAGGCCAAATCGCTGACCACCGATTTCATCATTACCAAAATGGTGGGCCGGGAGCTGTCCAACCTCTATCCCCAGCGGCAGAACGTGCCCGGGGAGGTGGTGTTCGAGGTGGAGGACTTCACCTCCATCAACCCCAAGAGCTTCCGGCACGTGAGCTTCAACGTGCGCAAGGGGGAGATTTTGGGTGTGGCCGGCCTGGTGGGGGCCCAGCGCACCGAGCTGATGGAGGGCCTGTTCGGCCTGCGCTGCCACGATACGGGCAAGATAACCTACAAGGGCGAGGAGCTGAAGATCAACCAGCCCAAGCAGGCCATCGACAACGGAATCGCCATGCTCACCGAGGACCGCCGGGCCACCGGCATCCTGGGGGTGCTGTCCATAGCGGACAATGTGTCCATTGCCTCCCTGAAGCAATACCTCATCGGCGGCATCATGCTGGACGACAAGAAGATCGAGCAGCTGGTGCAGGACAACGTGGCCAAGCTGTCCATCAAAACCCCCTCCTCCAAGACGCTGATCCAGTCTCTCTCCGGCGGCAACCAGCAGAAGGTGCTCATCAGCCGCTGGCTGGCCAACGACCCGGAAGTCTTTATTCTGGACGAACCCACCCGGGGCATAGACGTGGGCGCAAAGTATGAGATATACTGCATCATCGCGGAGCTGGCCAGGCAGGGCAAGAGCGTCATCATGATCTCCTCCGAAATGGGCGAGCTGATCGGCATGTCCGACCGCGTGATGGTCATGTGCGACGGGCGGGTCACCGGCTTCATCGACGGCAAGGAGGCCAATCAGGAGAACATCATGGCCCTGGCCACCCAATTTGAATAAGCGAGAGGAGAGAGAACCATGGATAAAAAACTGGGCGTCAAAAGCGTGACGAAATTCCTTTCCAATAACGCCATCATCATTCTGATCTTCCTGCTGGCCGTGTTCACCGCGTCGTGGACTTGGTGGACCCGGGGGCAGAACACCTTCCTGACCTTTGGCAACTTCAGCAACCTGGTGGTCAACATGTCCCCCCGGTTTATCATCGCCTGCGGCGTATCCGGCTGCCTGATTACCAAGGGCACCGACCTGTCTGCGGGCCGGCAGGTGGGTCTGGCCGCCTGCCTGGCCGCCATGCTGCTCCAGCAGCTGGACTACTCCGCCCGGATGCTGCCCTGGCTGCCCGACATCCCCTGGGGCGTGGCCATGCTCATCGTCATGGCGATCATGGCGCTGTTCGGCGCGGTGAACGGCTGCGTGGTGGCCTTCCTGAAGGTTCCCCCCTTCATCGCCACTCTGGGTATGCAGACCATCGTGTACGGCCTGTGCTCCATCATCACCGGCAACCAGCCCATGGGCGGCTATAAGGATACCTACCGGGGCGTGGCCAGCGGCCGCCTGCGCGACTTCGCCATTGGGGATATGAAGCCCTTCGACCCCATCCCCGGCGTCCGGGAGATCCCGTACCTGGCAATTTTTGCGGTGATTGTTGGCATTTTCTTCTGGTTCCTGTATAATAAAACCCGGCACGGCAAGTACATGTACGCCATCGGCGGCAACGAGAGCGCAGCCCAGGTGGCGGGCGTCAATGTGGCGGCCACCCTCATCCGCATCTACATCCTGGCCGCCGTCATGTACGGCCTGGGCGGTTTCCTGGTGGGCGCCAAGGCGGGCGGCGCGTCCACGGCCACCGGCTTCGGCTATGAGCTGGAGGCCATTGCCGCGTGTACCATCGGCGGCGTGTCCACCAACGGCGGCGTGGGCAAGGTGTCCGGCATCCTGGTGGGCGTGCTGGTGTTTGAGGCGTTGAAGATCTGCCTGCAATTCCTGGGCGTGGACCCGGCCTACACCTTTGTGGCCCAGGGCCTGGTCATCATCATCGCTGTGGCCCTCGACCTGCGCAAGTACCTGGCCAAGAAGTAAGATGGACCGGCGGAACGAGAGGGAAAACCAGGGGCTGGACCAGGGTTCGGAGCAAAACGGGCCCCAGCGCCCCGACTCCGGCCAGCTCAATGCCCTTGAGCGCGTGTACGAGCACTTTCGGAGGGTGCCGGTGAGATACCTGGACATCTTTATCTGGCTGTGCGTGGCCGCCCTGGTGATTGTGGTGGCGGCAGGCGTGCTCAAGGCAAGAGGAATCCTATAGGACAACGCAACAGGGACCGGCGCCGCGGCGCCGGTCCCTTTCCCCCATGGGGAAAGGATAAACGCTGCCCTCCGGGCGGCGGAGGGAGGCGCGGGATGGAACTGTACCGAGTGCTGCTGGTGGACGACGAGGAGGAGATCCGGGAGGGTATCCGCCGGAAAATCGGCTGGGAGGGGCTGGGCTTTGAGCTGTGCGGCGCGGCGGCAAACGGCATGGACGCGCTGGAGCTGGCGGAACAGGTGAGGCCGGACGTGGTGCTCACCGACATCAAAATGCCCTATATGGATGGGCTGGAGCTGTGCCGGAGGCTGCGGCAGATGCTGCCCGCGTCCAAAATGGTGGTGTTTTCCGGGTTTGACGACTTCGAGTATGCCCGTCAGGCGGTGGGGATGAACGTCTATGAGTATATCCTGAAGCCCATCAACGCCCCGGAGCTGGGGGAGGTGCTGGGGCGGCTGCGCGCGCAGCTGGACCAGGAGCGGCTGGAGCGCCGGGATATGGAGGCTCTCCGCCGCCGGTATGAGGACAGCCTGCCCATCCTGCGGGAGCTGTTTTTCACCCGGCTGCTGGACGGGCGCATCCCCGCCGGACAGGTGCGGGACCGGGCGGCGCGGTATGAGCTCGAGCTGCCCGGCGGCTGGTGGGCGGCGGCGCTGATGTCGGCGGATGTCTCCGGCCAAGATGGGGAGGGGGGCTGTGACGAGCTGCTGCTGCCCTCCATCCAGTCCTTCTTCCAGGGCCATTTCGCCCTGCCCGGGTGTACGCTGCACACGGTGCTGTATAACGACACCGCCGCCCTGCTCTTCCGCCTGGAGGGGGAGGAGCAGGTCTACCCCCTCATTGAAGAGCTGGGGCGGCTGTGCAGGCTGGCGGCCAGCCTGCTGGGGCTGACGCTGTTCGCCGGGGTGGGCCGCCCCTGCCGGGGACCGGAGCGCCTCCACCAGTCGGCGGAGGGGGCGGCCGCGGCGGCGGATTACCGGGTGCTGATGGGGGGCGCCCAGGTGCTGTATATCGGGGATCTGGAGCCGGACCGCTCCGCCGGGCTTGCCTTGGGGGAGGAGGACCGGCGGGCGCTGGCCGCAGCCGTCAAGCTGGGGGGAAGGGAAGAGGTGGCCAGGCTGATCCACCGCCAGGTGGACCGGGCGCGGGAACGGCGGCTGTCCCTGCCCCAGAGCTGCATGTTCTTTTTGGAAGTTCTCCGGGCGCTGACCCAGCTGGCCCAGGCCAGCGGCGTGGAGCTGGAGGAGGTGTTCGGCCCCGGCTTTGCCGGAACGGTGGACATCACGGGCTTCGGCAGCCTGGACGAGGCGGAAGGGTGGCTGCTGGAGCGCGGGCTCAAGCTGTGGGAGCGGCTGGGCCGCCAGCGCAGCGATTCCGCGTGGAAAACGGTGGAGCGGGCCAAGAGCTTTATTGAGGAACACTACGCCGACAGCGGCCTGAGCGTGGAGACGCTGTGCGCCCACCTCCACCTGTCCCCCGCCTATTTTTCCACGTTGTTCAAGCGGGAGACCCAGAAGAGCTTTACGGCCTATGTCACCGACCTGCGCATGGATCACGCGGCCCAAATGCTCCGGGACACCGATGAAAAGACCTACCTCATCGCGGAGCGGGCGGGATATGCGGACCCAAACTATTTCAGCTATGTGTTCAAACGGCACTTCGGCGTTTCACCGTCCAAATACCGGGCGGGGGAACGGCAGGGATGACGGACGGGGAGAGGGGGAGCGGATATGCGCGGGCTGCTCAAGGGCCTGGCGGGCAGGGTGGTGAAGCGGTACCAGGGGATGAGCATACAAATGGTGCTCTCCCTCTCGTTTACCGCCGTGGCCCTGGTGGGCGTGGTTTTCATGGGAGGCAGCCTGCTGCTGCGCTTTTCCGACTCCGCCCGGAACCTGAGCCAGCAGGCCACCCGGCGGGTGCTGGCCCAGGTGAACCTGAACCTGGACAGCTATCTGCGCCGGATGATGCGGGTGTCCGACACCATGTATTACCGGGTCATCAAGAATACCGACCTGGCCTCGGACACCCTGGATGAGGAGATGGGGCTGCTCTATGAGGAGAACCGGGACGCGCTGGTGTCCATCGCCCTGTTCGACGCGGCGGGGAGGCTGGTGGAGGCGGCTCCGCTGTCGGGCATGAAGGCGTCGGCGGAGCCCAGCCAGAGCCGCTGGTTCCGGGCGGCGGCGGAACGGATGGAAAACCTCCACTTTTCCACCCCCCACATCCAGGAGCTGTTTGATGACCCGGATTACCGCTACCGCTGGGTGGTGTCCCTCAGCCGTCAGGTGCAGCTCACCCGGGGCGGGGACACCGAGAGCGGCGTACTGCTGGTGGACATGAGCTTCAACGGCATCGCCCAGGTGTGCCGGGAGGTGGAGCTGCCCAACGGCGGGTACGTATATCTGGTCAGCCGGGAGGGGGAGCTGATCTATCACCCCAGGCAGCAGCTCATCTACGCGGGGCTGCTGGAGGAGAACAACGTGGCGGCGGCGGGCTACTCCGACGGCACCCACGAGGAGAGCTTCCAGGGGAAGGCCCGGGAGGTGACGGTCAAGACGGTGGGGTACACCGGCTGGAAGCTGGTGGGGGTTGCGCCCAGTGCCCCGCTGTGGGGGGAGACGGACTCGGTATTGCTCTTTGGGCTGTCCCTGCTGCTGTTCTCCGCCTTCCTGATGGCCTTCCTCAACTTCCGGGTGTCCGCATACATCGCCGACCCCATCCGCCGCCTGGACCAGGCGGTGAAGGAGTTGGAGGCAGGCGGGGAGACTGTGGAGGTGGACGTGGAGGGCGGCTGCTACGAGGTGCAGCGGCTCAGCCGGTCCATCCGCTCCATGGTGTCCACCCTGCGCCACCTGATGGACGACATCATCGAGCAGGAGGAGCAGAAGCGCCGCAGCGAGCTGGAGGTGCTCCACTCCCAGATCAACCCCCATTTTCTATACAATACCCTGGATTCCGTCATCTGGATGACGGAGTGCGGACGCACCCAGGAGGCGGTGCAGATGGTCACGTCGCTGGCGCGGCTGTTCCGTATCTCCTTGAGCGGCGGCAGGCGGATGATCCCCCTGGCCGACGAGCTGGAGCACGCCCGCCACTACCTGAACATCCAGCAGATCCGCTACCGGAACCGGTTTGACGCCCAGGTGGAGGCCCGGCCGGGGACGCAGGGGCTGTATACCTTGAAGCTCACCGTCCAGCCGCTGCTGGAAAACGCCATTTACCACGGCATGGCCGGGGCGGAGGAGGACGGGCTGATCCGGGTGGACGCCTACCGGGAGGGGGACGACCTGGTGATTGATGTGATGGACAACGGGGTGGGGATGCCGCCGGAAAAGGCGGCCTGCCTGTTGGAGGAACACGGGCCGGAGTCCGGCGGCAGCGGTTCGGGCATCGGGGTGCGGAATGTCCACCGGCGGGTATGCCTCACCTTCGGGGAGGGGTATGGCCTGACCATTTTCAGTGAGCCGGACGAGGGGACCACCGTGCGGGTGCGCCTGCCTGTTCTGGATGAAGGGGCGGCGGCCCGGTACCAGTAGGGGGGAATGGCCATGAAAAACAGCAGACAGGCACTGATCCAGCTGGCCATCCTGGTGGCGCTGGGGGCGGCGGTGCTGCTCACTATTTTGCTGCCGAGGCAGGCGGAGGGCCGCAAGGCGGTGGAGCCGCTGGAGATCTCGGTGGTGCTCCGGGAGGCGGACAGCACATTATGGGCCACCGCCCGGCTGGGGATGGAGCAGGCCGCCGGAGAGCTGGGGGCGGAGCTGCGCGTGCTCACCCTGGCCCAGGCAAACGACGCCCAGGGACAGCTCAGCGTTGTGCGCCGGGAGGCGGAGCAGAAGGCGGACGCCCTGGTGGTGGTGCCGGCGGACCCGGTGGAGCTGGGGCTGGCCCTTATTCAGGGGGAGCTGGGCTGCCCGGTGGTGAGCCTGGAGTCGGCCGTGGACGGGGCGCCCCAGACGGTGGCGCCGGACAACGGGGCGCTGGGCCGGGCGCTGGCCCAGGCGGCGTTGGACGACGGATGCCGGGGGCCGGTGCTGCTGGCAAACGCCTCGCCGGACAGTACGGGAGTGACCCAGCGGGTCCGGGGCGCCCGGCAGGCGCTGGAGGAGGCGGGGCTGGAGGTTCGGTTGGAGGAAGAGGGGCAGCTGGAAGGGCTGCTGGACGGAGAGTGGGCCGCTGTGATGGTCTTTGAGCCCGCGCTGACCGAGCGGGCGCTGGCGCTGAAGGAGGGCATGGGGCTGGACGTACCCCTGTACGGCGCGGGGGTGACGGCCAATGTGGCCGCCGGGCTGGAGCGTGGCACGGTGACCGCCGCCGCGGCCTGGAGCGACTTTGCCGCGGGCTACCTGGCGGTGGAGGGGGCGGCGGCGCTGGCCCGGGGGACGCAGCGCCAGGCCGACCCGCTGCCCTTTTTCATTCTGCGGGGGGAGGATATCTATGAGCCGAAATATCAGAAGCTGCTGTTCCCGGTTTCTTGAGCGGACGGCCGCCCTGGGACTGGCGCTGGCCGTGCTGCTGGGGGCGGGGGGGTGCGCCCAGGGAGGGGAGGACACCGATACCCTTCGGTGGGGTGTGATCCTCTACGCCCAGGACGACACCTTCATTGCCTCCCTCACCCAGGACCTGGAGCGGCTGGTACAGGAGGCGGAGGTGGAGCGGGGCCAGAGGATCAACCTGTCCGTGATGGACGCGGCCAACAACCAGACCGCCCAGATGGGCCAGGTGGACCGCCTGCTGGAACGGGGGTGCGACGTGCTGTTCGTCAACATCGTGGACCGCACGGCGGCGGCGGTCATTGTGGACAAGGCGCAGGAGGCGGGTGTGCCGCTGGTCTTCTTCAACCGCCAGCCGGTGGCGGAGGATATCAATTACCGGGGAAGGGTGTTCTATGTGGGGGCCAGCGCGGAGGAGAGCGGACGGCTCCAGGGCGAGCTGGTGGCCCAGGCGTGGAAGGAGGAGGGGTTGGACCGCAACGGGGACGGCGTGCTCCAATACGTGATGCTGGAGGGGGAGCCGGGCCACCAGGACAGCCTGCTGCGCACGGAATACTCCATTGAGGCGGTGACCGGGGCGGGTATTGAGGTGGAAAAGCTGGCCAACGCCCCGGCCAACTGGAACCGGGGCCAGGGGGCAGCCCGGATGAACCAGTGGATCAAGGAGTACGGGGAGCGGATTGAGGTGGTGTTCTCCAACAACGACGACATGGCGCTGGGGGCCATCGACGCGCTGCGGGAGTGGGGCGGCCCCATGCCCCTGGTGGTGGGGGTGGACGCCACCGCCCCCGCCCGGGAGGCGGTGGCTGCGGGTGATTTGTACGGCACCGTGCTCAACGACGCCCGGGGGCAGGCTCAGGCCATGGTGGATCTGGCCCTGGCCCTGGCGGACGGCAGAGACCCGGGCGGGGTTGTGGAGCTCCAGGAAGGCCACTATGTATGGCTGCCCTACCGCAGGGTGGACCGGGACAACCTGGAGGAGATAGTCCGGGAGCTGGAAGGGTGAGCGGGCGGCGCGTACCGGGGCCCAAGTCCATATAAGCAAGAGACAGGAGGCCGGGCGGCCTCCTGTCTCTTGCTTACGCGGGCTTGTTTGTTACTCCTGGGGGAGGAAATCCTCCCGCATGGGGTTGAAGATGTCCAACAGTACGCCCGCCTCCAGGCAGGCGCAGCCGTGGATCACGCCGTCGGTTTTCAGCAGGGTGTCCCCGGGGCCGACCTCGTGGGTCTCCCCGCCGATGGTGAAGGAGAAGCGGCCGCTGGCCACATAGGTGATCTGGGTGTGGGGGTGGCTGTGGGCGGGGCCCACGGCGCCCTGCTCGAAGCGGTTTTCCACGCACATGAGCTGGCTGTTAAAGGCCAGCACCCGGCGGGTGACGCCCGGGCCGGCGTCCTGGGCCAGGGTGTCCTTGTGAAAAACCCAGCGTTGGTCCTGCTTGGTGAACATAGGTTGACCTCCTCACGGCGGTTATTTGAAGTACTGGGGATAGGCGGCCCGGATGGCGGCCGCGTCGATCTTGTAGCGGTTGAGGTGCTCCTCCATCAAAATGCGGGCGGATTTGGGGTCCCGGCGGGCGATGGCGGCGGTGATCTGCTTGTGGTCCTGGATGATCTTCAGGTTTTTGACCGAGGACAGGGCCATGCTGCGCACCCGGTCAAAGTGGATGGAGATATTCTGCATCAGCGCGTAAATCTGGGGCTTTTTGGCGATCTCAAACAGGATGCCGTGGAATTGGTTGTCCAACTCCAAAAGCTGGCCGGAATAGAAATTGTCCTGGTAAAGGTCCTGGAGGCGGATATTCTGGTTCAGCCGCTCCAGATCCAGGGAGGTGGCCATTTCGCAGTCCAGTTCCACCACGGCGCACTCCAGAAGGCTGCGCATAAAGCGGGACTCGTCCACCATGTCGTAGTCGATGAGGGGGATGGTGCTCTTTTTCTGGGGCTGTATGTCCACGATTTTCACCTTGGACAGTTCGATGAGGGCCTCCCGCACGGGGGTGCGGGACAGGCCCATCTCGGCGGCCAGCTCGTTCTCGCTGATCTGGCTGCCGGGGGGAAGCTCCAGATTGATGATGTTTTCCTTGATGGTACGCAGGGCGTAGTCTCCGCCGGACTCCCGGGGAAGCCGCTCCAGTAATTTCATTGGGCTCGCCTCCATTGCATCTCCAGTATCCAGAATATTTGCCCAGGCGCCGAGACTTGTATACCGGAGGATACAAATTCTGTGGCAGGGCGGGCCGTTTCAGCAGCCCAGGTATTTTTCCAGCGTGGCCCGGACGGCGCCGGGACCCGCCAGCATTTCCCGCAGCATTCCGCCGATCTTGCCCGCAAGGCCGGCCCGGCACAGGTTTTCAGCGAAGAGGGCGGTGTTGGACAGGATGGGCGAGAGCGCCTCGTCGGACGCGCTGTCAGGGTCGCCCAGCTTCACGCCGGAAAGCTGGGCCTGGAGCGTATCCAGCATGGGGTCGCTGCTGCACTCCATGGGCTTGCCCTCATCGTCCACCGCCAGCAGGTAGCGCAGCCACCCGGCGATGGCCAGGGGGATATAGGTCAGGCCGGTCACGTCCAGGTCGGGCCGGGCGGCGTAGCTCTTGATGGTCTCGCCGAAGCGGATGGGCACCTTCTGGCTGGTGTCGGTGGCGATGCGCTGGGGCACGTCCGGGATGAAGGGGTTGGGGAGCCGCTGGTCGATGACCTCGTGGATGAAGTCCATGGGGCTGAGGATTTTTGGGTCTACAACCACGGGGATGCCCTCGCCGTAGCCGATTTTCTCCACCAGCGCCTTGAGCTGGGGGTCCTTCATCTCGGCGGCGATGGATTCATACCCCAGCAGGCATCCGTACACCGCCAGGGCGGTGTGCAGCGGGTTGAGACAGGTGGTCACCTTCATCTTTTCCGTCTTGTTCACCGTGTCCCGGTCGGTCATATAGACGCCCGCCTTTTCCAGGGGCGGCCTGCCGTTGGGGAAGCGGTCTTCCACCACCAGGTATTGGGGCCGCTCAGCGTTGACGAAGGGGGCGATGAAGGTGCCCTTTTCGGTGACGATGGGGGCCATATCCTCCACGCCCAGCCCCGCCAGCGCCTCCTCTACCACCTTGGCAGGGCGGGGGGTAATCTTGTCGATCATGGACCAGGGGAAGGATACCTTGTTCTCGTTTGCCACCCAAACGGCGAACTCGGGGGTGACATGGCCCCGGTCCAGCCACTGTTCCACCACAGCCATGACGCCGGTGCGCAGCTTCTCCCCGTTGTGGGAGCAGTTATCCATGCTCACCACGGCGATGGGCGCGCCGCCCGCCCGGAAGCGCTCCCACAACAGGGCGGTGGTCATGCTCATGGCGTGGGAACAGCTCCCAGGGCCCTTCTCAAAGTCGGCCTGGACAAAGGGAAAATACTCCCCATGAATGTTGGTGAGGGCATAGCCCTTTTCGGTGATGGTGTAGCTCACCATCTGGAGGGACGGGCTGCGGAAGATCTCCTTCAGCCGCTCCATGTCCCCGGGATACGCCGATCCGGCCCGCAGCCCTTGGGCCACGGAGGCGATGACCTCCTTATCCATGGAGCCATCGGGCAGCAGGGATACCATCAGGGTCATGCTGTCGAAGGGGGTATAAATTTGGTCGATAATGCCGTAGTCAAAAGTATCGGCGGCGGTGATGCCGCTGTTTACCAGCCCCTGCTCCAGCAGGTCCTGCTGGAGTTTGGCGATAAAGCCCCGGAAGATGTTGCCCGCGCCGAAGTGGACCCAAACAGGGTTACGATCCGTTTCGGTGCGCATGGCCTTCCAGTCGAACGCAGGCAGCCTGATTCCCGCCTGCTCCCAGGCAGCCCGGTTTTGGATGCCCTGATGACACAATTTCATGGTCTGCTCCCTCCTGGTTTTCAGGACAGGGCGCGCCAGACCGTAAAACGGCGGCGCGCCCTGCTGTTTGATGTTATCTGAGCAAAATGCTTGCCAAACCAGCCACAACAGGCTTATAGTCGTCAAAAATTTTGGGGATGATGAGGGACACGTCCTGCCAGTAGGACACCAGCAGCAGGGTGATAACCATGCACAGGTAGAAGGGAAGGGTGGCCTTGACCACCTTTTCCATGGGCCGCTTGGCCACGGCGGAGCCGATAAACAGCACCGCGCCCACAGGCGGGGTCAGCAGGCCGATGCCGCAGTTGAGCACCACCATGATGCCAAACTGGATGGGATCCAGCTCGCAGTACTGGGTGGCCACCGGCAGCAGGATGGGGGTGGCAATGAGGATGATGGGGGCCATGTCCATAATCATGCCCAGCACCAGCAGGATCACATTGAGCAGCAGGATGAGGATGATCTTGTTGTCGGTGATGCCCACAATGGCCTGGGCGGCCAGGTCGGGCACGTGCAGCTTGGTGAGGCAGTCGCCGAACACCGCGGAGGTGGCGATGAGGATCATCACGATGGCCAGGGTGTTGACGCACTCGTCCAGCGCCTTCCACACGCCCTTCCAGTTCACGCCCTTGTACACGAACACGGACACGATCAGGGAGTAGATGACGGCGATGGCAGCGGACTCGGTGGCGGTAAACGCGCCGCCCACCACGCCGACCACCACGATGATAATGGCCAGCAGCGCCCAGATAGAGATCCACAGCTGCTTGAGGAAGTTGATGATGTGGAAGGGCTCGCCCTTGGGGTAGTTGCGCTTGACGGAGATGATGTAGGAGCCCACCATCAGGGAACCGGCCAGCAGGGCCCCGGGCAGGTAGCCCGCCAGGAAGAGGGAGCCCACCGAGATGCCGCCCGCGGTGGTGGCGTAGATGACCATGTTGTGGCTGGGGGGCACCAGCAGCCCCTCGCAGGAGGAGGTGATGGTGACGGCGGTGGAGAAGTCAGCATCGTACCCCTGGTCCACCATCATGGGGATCATGATGGAGCCGATGGAGGCGGTGTCCGCCGCGGCGGAGCCGGAGATACCGCCGAAGAAGTAGGAGGCCACGATGTTTACCATGGCCAGGCCGCCCCGCATCCAGCCTACGCAGGCGTTGGCCAGGGCGATGAGCTTATCCGAGATGCCGCCCTTGCCCATGAGCACGCCCATGGTGATGAAGAAGGGCACCGCCATCAGGGGGAAGGAGGAGATGCCCTTCACCATCAGGCGGCAGATGGCGTTCAAGCTGTTGCCCATGGTGAGCAGGCACAGCACGGAGGACAGGCCCACAGCGTAGGCGATTGGGAAGCGCAGGAAGATCATAAGGGCGAAGCTGCCCAGCAGGACGATGATAGCAAGTGTATTGGGGTCCATTACGCCGTCGCCTCCTCTTCTTTGATAAAGAACGCTTTGATGTGCTCGTAGAGCGCTTCCAGCTCAAACACGATCATGGCGATGCCCGCCAGGGGGACGGGGAAGTACATCCAGAACCGGCTCAGCCAGGGGATGGACTCGTAAAAGCCCTTGCTGCCCAGGGTGCTGGCGTATTCCCAGCCCACTACCAGCATAATGACGGCCAGCGCCATCACACCGATGTCGGCGATGATATTGGACACCTTCACCACAGTCTTGGGCAGTATGGTGTCAAAGGCGGTCATACGGATGTGGGCCCCGGTGCGGATAGCCAGGGCGGCGGACAGCACCGCCATGTAGGACATGCACGTCAGCACGATCTGCTCGGTCCAGGCAGGGTCCTTGACCACGGCCAGCCAGCTGAGTATGTCGGGGTAGTCGTTGGCCAGCTGCTGGCAGTAACGGCCCAGCACCGCATAGGAGGTGATGAGGATGTCCGCGATCAGCAACAGCTTGCACAGGAGCATGACGATTTGGTAGGTCATGTCGTAAGCGGGGCGGATTTTATCCAGGGTCGTGAAAATTTTTGGCATGGGGTTCCCTCCCTCTCATATAACAAGCGGGGACGCGGGACTAACCCGCGTCCCCGCTTTGATTGGACGGTGTGCGCTACAAGCTGCCTCAGGGCTTCATGTCCAGAATCTTCTGATACAGGTCGGCCTGCTTGTCGATGGCCTCCTTGATGGCGGGGGCGCTGGAGCAGGCCTCCTGCCAGGGGCCCTTGTCGGTAACATCCACCACGTTGCAGCCTTCGTCCCGCAGCTGCTGGAGGACCTCGTCCTCAGCGGACTGGGACAGCTCCTGGTTGAACTTCTGGACCTCCTTGCCGGCCTCCATGATGACGGCCTGCTGGGCGGGGGTGAGCTTGGCCCAGGCGGTGTCGGTGATGACGCACTGGATGGCGCCCAGGGTGTGGCCGTCCAGGATCAGGTTATTGGCCACCTCGGGGAAGGCGTTGGACTTGTAGTTGGCGATGGGCTGCTCGGCGGCGTCGCACACGCCGGTATTCAGGGCGGAGTAGAGTTCACCGAAGGACACCACCGTGGGGGAGGCACCCAGGCTCTCCACCATGCCGTTCATGATGGGGTCGTTGGACACACGGATCTTCATGCCCTTCAGATCCTCAATGGAGCTGACGGGCTTGTTGGCGAAGAAGTGGCGGAAGCCCTCCTCGCCGTAGAAAATGCCCCGCAGGGGCAGGCCGATCTCCTGGGGCTCGTTGAGGAACTCGGCGGCCAGCTCGCTGTTGGCGAAGGCCCACCAGTGGTCGCGGCTCTCAAAAGCGAAGGGGAGGGAGAGCAGCACGGACTTCTCGGCGCCGTAGCTGGTCAGGGCGAAGGCGGAGATACGGCTCATGTCGATGGAGTCGTCGCCGCCGATGATGGCGTCCAGCACGTCGTTCTCAGAGCCCAGCACGCCGCTGGCGCGCACGTCGATGGTGATGGAGCCGCCGGACTTCTCCTCCACCAGACGCTTGAACTCAGATGCGGTCTGGCCCACAATGGTGTCCAGGGGGTTGACCTCGGCGTACACCAGGGTCACCTTGGGATCGTTAGCCACATCGTCCATGCTGGCGGGTTCATTGTTGTTCCCGGGGGCCTTGCTGGCCTCACCGCCGGGCTGGCCGCCGCAGGCGGCCAGGCTCATGATCATGAGCGCAGCCAGAACGGCAGACAAGAGCTTCTTCATCTTCATTTTGAAATCCTCCTTAAAATCATTGTGGCATCTTAGGGGTTTCGCCTTCCGACACCCACTGTACCACAAAGAATGGGTTTTGTCCACTAGTGTACTAGTAAAAAAAGCGACCCTCTTTTTGTGCACAACGTCAAAAATAGCAGGAGCATCTTGCAAAAAGCTCAGCTAAATGGTAAAGATGTAAGAAAGGGCGCCGGCAGACAGGCACGCGGGGCCGTTTGAACGGGAGGAGGGGCGCGTTATGAAGTCAGAGCCGCTGGCCCTGGAGGCCAGGGTCACCCCCGAGGTGTTCCGGGAGTTCGCCTTTTTCGACACCTTCCGCCGCCAGAAGCGCTGGAAGGGGCCGGTGCTGTTTGCCCTCATTATGGGGGGATTTGCCGCCGTGTGCTTTGCCCTGCGGGGAAGCAGGGAGCAGGCGGCGCTCATCGGCACGGTGCTGCTGGTGGTGGGGCTGGGGCTCCCGGCGGCCTATGTGCTGTCCTTTTATCTGTCGGTGCGCCGCAGGGAAAAGGCGCTGAAGGCGGCGGGGAGCCCGGTGGCCTACCATATCCGGCTGGACGAGGGGGGGCTGAGCGCCCGCCAGGGGGAGAAGGAGGAGCGCTGTCCCTGGGAGCAGGTGGCGGGGGCCTGGCGGCTCAGGCGGTGCCTGTGCGTCTACGTGGATGAACGGCGGGCCTATCTGCTTCCCCCGCGGGACGAGGAGCAGGGCGAACGGATTTGGACGTTCCTCACCGCCCACCTGCCCGGGAAGACCCGGGGCTGAGGGGCTTCCCAGAGGAGAATGGCGATATTGCACAAAAAAGAAGGGGCAATTTGGGTGGTTCCTCTAATTGCATTCTAGTATACAAGATGTATAATAGGGGATAGAAGGCCTCCACCAGCGGATTGCCCCGCGTGAGCCCGTCCAAAACAACCCAGTACATTATTTTATGGAGGGATGCAGATATGAACAGCACGCTTCAAAAGGTCTACGAGATCGGCATTATCCCCGTCATCGCCATTGAGGACGCCGCCCAGGCGGTGCCCCTGGCAAGGGCCCTGGCCGACGGTGGCCTGCCCGCCGCCGAGGTCACCTTCCGCACCGCCGCCGCCGAGGACGCCATCCGCGCCATCGTCAAGGAGGTGCCCGAGATGCTGGTGGGGGCGGGCACGGTACTCACCTGCGAGCAGGCGGACCGGGCCATGGCCGCCGGGGCCAGTTTTATTGTGGCCCCCGGCTACGACCCCAACGTCACCCGGCACGTCATGGACAAGGGCGGCATCATGATGCCAGGCACCGCCACCGCCGGGGAGATGCAGCAGGCCATGAATCAGGGCTGCGAGATGCTCAAGTTCTTCCCCGCCGAGGCCAACGGCGGCGTGTCCATGTTGAAGAACATCGGCGCGGCCCTCAAGACCGCCAAGTGGATGTGCACCGGCGGCGTAAACGCCAAGAATGTCAACGATTACCTGGGCTACGACCAGATCGCGGCGGTGGGCGGCACCTGGATGTGTAAGAGCGAGCTCATCAAGGCCGGGAAGTGGGACGAGATCACCGCCATCTGCAAGGAGGCGGTCAAGACCATGCTGGGCTTCCAGCTGGGCCACATCGGCGTGAACTGCGGGAATGAGGCCGAGGCGGGGCAGACCGCCAAGACCCTGTGCGCCCTGTTCGGCCTGGAGTACAAGGCGGGCAATTCCTCCATCTTCGCGGGCAAGGCGGTGGAGTGCATGAAGAAGCCCGGCCGGGGGGCCAACGGACATATCGCCATCGCCACCAACAGCGTGGACCGGGCCGTCTACCACCTGGGCCGCCAGGGGGTGGAGTTCATTGAGGAAAGCCGCGTGACGGACGCCAAGGGCAAGACCAAGGCCATTTACATCAAGCAGGAGCTGTCCGGCTTTGCGATCCATCTCGTACAAAAATAAAGCGGGCCACTATAATTAAAGTAATTGGAGGAACATAAAATGTCTAAAGTAGTCACCTTCGGCGAGCTGATGATCCGGCTTCAGCCCTACAACTATGAGCGCTTTGTCCAGGCCGACCACCTGGAATTCACCTTCGGCGGCGGCGAGGCCAACGTGGCCGTATCCCTGGCCAACTACGGCCTGGACGCAGCCTATGTCACCAAGCTGCCCGCCCATGCCATCGGGCAGGCGGCGGTGAACTCCCTGCGCCGCTACGGCGTGGACACCAGCATGATCGTCCGGGGCGGCGACCGGGTGGGGATTTATTTCAACGAGAAGGGCGCCTCCCAGCGCGGCTCCGTCTGCATCTACGACCGGGCCCACTCCGCCATCCAGGAGGCCACTGCCGCCGACTTCGACTGGGACAAGATTTTTGAGGGCGTGGACTGGTTCCACTTTACCGGCATCACCCCGGCCCTGGGGCCCAACGTGGTGGAGATCTGCAAGGAGGCCTGCAAGGCGGCGAAGGCCCACAACGTCAAGATCTCCTGCGACCTGAACTACCGGGGCAAGCTGTGGACCCGGGAGCAGGCCCGGGCCGCCATGACTGAGCTGTGCCAGTACGTGGACGTGTGCATCTCCAACGAGGAGGACGCCAAGGACGTGTTCGGCATCGAGGCGGAGAACACGGATATCTACGGCGGCGAGCTCAACCACGAGGGCTACAAGTCCGTGGCCAAGCAGCTGGCGGACAAGTTCGGCTTCGAGAAGGTGGCCATCACCCTCCGGGAGTCCCACTCCGCTTTTGACAACGGCTGGAGCGCCATGCTGTACGACGTGGCGTCCAATGAGTATTGCTTCTCCAAGAAGTACGAGCTGCACATCATCGACCGGGTGGGCGGCGGCGACAGCTTCGGCGGCGGGCTGATCTACTCCCTGCTCACCGGCAAGTCCACCCAGGCGGCGGTGGAGTTCGCGGTGGCGGCCTCCGCCCTGAAGCACTCCATTGAGGGCGACTACAACATGGTCACCGTGGCCGAGGTGGAGAAGCTGGCCGGCGGAGACGGCTCCGGGCGGATTCAGCGGTAAGAAGCGCGAGGGCAGGCGCGCAGGCCCGGGTGGGTCGGAGCGCGCTCAATACATAAACCAGGCAATCACAAACGCCGAACCAAAAGGGAGGCCGTCCGTTCCTGACAGGGCGGGCGGCCGCCGTATTTTTATAATGGGAGGAAACGTCATGAAGGAATTTATGGACAAGGATTTCCTGCTGGGCACCGAGACCGCCCGGCGCCTGTTCCACGACTACGCGGAACATATGTCCCTGGTGGACTACCACTGCCATATCTCCCCCAGGGAGATCTATGAGGACCGCCGGTTCGACGACCTGGCCCAGGTGTGGCTGGGTGGGGAGAATCCGGACGGCACCTACTTCGGCGACCATTACAAGTGGCGCCTTATGCGCTCCAACGGCGTGGGCGAGGAGTATGTCACCGGCTCCAAGCCCGGCTTTGAGCGGTTCGTGAAGTTTGCCGAGACCCTGGAGATGGCCATCGGCAACCCCATGTACCACTGGTGTAACCTGGAGCTGCGGCAGTTCTTCGGCTATGACAAGCCCCTCACCCCGGAGACCGCCCGGGAGTGCTGGGATTTCTGCAACGAAAAGCTGCGCCACGACCCGGACCTCACCGTCCGCGGCATCATCAAAAAGGCCAACGTGGCCATGGTGGGCACCACCGACGACCCCGTCGATTCCCTGGAGTGGCATGAGAAAATCGCCGCAGACCCCACCATCAGCGTGAAGGTGTGCCCCTCCTTCCGCCCGGACAAGGCCATCAACATCAACAAGCCCGGCTTCGCGGAGTATATCGGCAAGCTGGCCGCCAGCGTGGGCAAGGACAGCCTGGACAGCGTGGAGGACGTTTGCGCCGCCCTGACCCAGCGCCTGGAGTTTTTCCACAAGCTGGGCTGCCGGGCCAGCGACCACGGCCTGGACTATGTGCCCTTCCGGCCCGCGTCCCCCAAGAAGGCCAACGAGGCGTTCCAAAAGGCCATGGCGGGCGAAGAGCTGGGCACCAAGGACGCCGAGCGCTACCAGACCGCCATTCTGCTCCACCTGGGCCGGGAGTACCACCGGCTGAACATCGCCATGCAGCTGCACTACTCCTGCATGCGCAACATGAACGAGCGGATGTACGCCAAGATGGGGCCGGACACCGGCTTCGACGCCATCTCCCAGAACACCTGCGGCGAGGCCGTGGCCCGTCTGCTCTCCGCCCTGGACGCCGAGGGCCGCTGCCCCAAGACCATCCTCTACTCCCTGAACCCCGCCGACAACGAGCAGCTGGGCACCATCTTGGGCTGCTTCCAGTCCGACGAGCTGCCCGGCAAGCTCCAGCACGGCTCCGCCTGGTGGTTTAACGACACCAGGTCCGGAATGGAGGCCCAGATGAAGTCGCTGGCCAACCTGGGGCTGCTGGGCAATTTCGTGGGCATGCTCACCGACTCCCGTTCCTTCCTCTCCTATGCCCGGCACGACTACTTCCGCCGCATTCTGTGCAATCTCATCGGCGAGTGGGTGGAAAACGGCGAGTACCCCAACTGTGAGGCGCCCCTGAAGAAGATCGTGGAGGGCATCTGCTACAACAACGCCGCCCGGTACTTCGCCCTGTGAGCGCGGCGGCGGCAAAGACCCAGGCGGAGCGGCGGCAGGACCAGCTGCTGTGCTGCGTCCTGTTCAGCTTTTTTGTCAGCGGGGCGGCGTCCCAGCCCCTGGGGTCCTTCATCCCCTTCCTGCGGGAGACCTACGGCTTCAGCTACGACCTGTCGGGCGTGCTGCTCAGCTGCCAGTCGGTGGGGAACCTGATCTCGGTGCTGCTGGCGGGGTTCCTGCCCCTGTGGCTGGGGCGGCGGCGGGCGGTGCTGGCCACGGCGGTGTGGATGATGGTGGCCTACCTCATCTTTGCCGCCGGGCTGGGGGCCGCGCCGCTGCTGGTGGCCGCCTTCCTGATGACGGGGGTGGCCCGGGGGGGAAATTCCAACTTCGCCAACACCATGATCTCCACCCTCCCCGGTGACAAGGCCACCCGGGGGTATAACCTGCTCCACGGCTGCTTCGCGGTGGGGGCGCTGCTCTCGCCGCTGCTGCTGGTATTCTGCGCGGGGCGGTGGCCCGGCTTCGGCTGGCGGCTGATGGCGGGGCTTTTGTGCCTGGTGTGTCTGAGCCAGCTTATCGTATACGCCAGAATGCCCCTGCCCGCCGAGCCCCCCCGGAAGGGGGTGCGTTCCGCGGATCGCAGCTTCCTCAAGGTGAAGCAGTTCTGGCTGGGCAGCGCCATGCTGCTGTTCTACATCTCGGCGGAGTACGCCATTGTGGGCTGGCTGGTGACCTACTTCCAGGACATGGGCATCCTGGACGCCAGCTGGTCCCAGCTGATGAACAGCCTTTTGTGGCTGGTCATCTTCATCGGGCGGATGATCGGCGCGGCCATCACCGGCAAGGTATCCCGGAATAAGCTGCTGCTGCTGGACGGGGCGGGCTTCTTTGCCTGCTTCCTGGTGATGTTCTTCAGCCGCACTCCGGCGCCCATCATCCTGGGCCTGGTGGGGGTGGGCCTGTTTATGGCTACCATCTACCCCACTGCCTTCGCCTTCGGCAGCGACTGCATCCGGGGCAACGACCTGGGGTGCAGCATCATGATCTTCACCGGCAGCGTGGGGGGCATCATCACCCCCTTCCTGGTGGGCCAGGTGGCCGAGCGGGCGGGCATCCAGGCGGGTATGGGCCTGGTGGCCGTGCTCACCGCGCTGCTGCTGCTGAGCATCGTGCTCAGCGTACTCAGCGTAAAGCGGATGGACGCACGGGAAAATAAAACGAATTGACCGAAAGGGAGAGCAAGTATGGAAAAACTGAGCTACGAGACCCTGGAGAAGCTGGGCTATCAGGGATATTTGCTGAAGGACGCGCCGGAAAAGGTGCTCCAGTTCGGCGAGGGGAACTTTCTGCGGGCCTTTGTGAATTACTGGTTCGATGTGTCCAACGAGAAGGCGGGGTGGAACGGCAAGTGCGTGCTGGTGCAGCCCATTGCCCCCGGCCTGTCGGGGCTCATCAACGACCAGCAGGGGCTGTACACCCTCTACCTCCGGGGCAGGGAGAACGGCGGGCGGGTGGACAAAAAGCGGGTCATTTCTTCCGTGTCCCGCTGCCTCAACCCCTACGAGAAGGCGGACTTCGACGCCATGATGGAGGTGGCTGTCTCGGACAGCCTGGAGTACGTGGTGTCCAACACCACCGAGGCGGGCATCGTCTACGAGAGCGCCTGCCAATTGGACGACGTGCCCGCCTCCTCCTTCCCCGGCAAGCTCACCCAGGTACTATATAAGCGCTGGCAGGCTGGCAAGCCGGGGCTGGTCATCCTGTCCTGCGAGCTCATTGACAACAACGGAATGGAGCTGCTCAAGTGCGTCAACCAGTATGTGGACCAGTGGGGGCTGGGGGACGGCTTCAAAAAGTACGTCAACGAGGACTGCACCTTCTGCTCCACCCTGGTGGACCGTATTGTCCCCGGCCGGGTGAAGGACCCCGCCGAGGCGGCCAAAATGGAGGAGGCCAACGGCTACCGCGACCAGCTCATCGACGTGGGCGAGATCTTTGGCGTGTGGAATATCGAGGGGCCGGCGTGGCTGGAGGAAAAGCTCCCCTTCAAAAAGGCGGGGCTCAACTGCCCGGTGGTGCCCGATGTGACCCCCTATAAAAAGCGCAAGGTGCGCATCCTGAACGGCGCCCACACCGGCTTTGTGCTGGGGGCCTACCTGGCGGGCTTCGACATTGTGCGGGACTGTATGCAGGACGATACGCTGCGGGACTTTATGAACAAAATGCTCTATGAGGAGGTCATCCCCACCCTTCCCCTGGATAAAAAGGATCTGGAGGACTTCGCCGGCGCCGTCCAGGACCGATTCAACAACCCCTTTGTGGATCACGAGCTGATGTCCATCTCCCTGAACTCCACCTCCAAGTGGCGGTCGCGGAACATGCCCTCCTTCTTAGAGTATATGGAGGCCAAGGGGGAGCTGCCCCCCTGCCTTACCATGAGCTTCGCCGCCTACATCGCCTTCTTCTCCGGCGATGTCCAGAGGCTGGACGACAAGGGGCTGGTGTGCCGCCGCCCCAAGGGGAACGAGTACGTCTGCTCCGATGACCGCTGGGTGCTGGAGTTCTATTATGAGCACCGGGGTGACAGCCCGGAGGAGCTGGTTCATGCCGTGATGACCAATGAGCGGATGTGGGGTCGGGACCTGACGGAGGTGGACGGCTTTGAGGCAGCGGTTGTCTCGGGGCTGAAGCTCATCCGGGAGCAGGGGGCCAAGGCGGCCTTTGCCGCCTGCCTGTGAGGGGGAACGGAGATGAAAGTCATCCGCCTTCACCCCCGGGATAACGTGGCGGTGGCCCTGGAGGACGTGGCCCAGGGCGAGGGACTGTCCGTGGACGGACTGGAGTTTGCCGCTGCCGAGGATATCCAGCGGGGCCATAAAATTGCCCTGACCCCCATCTCCGCCGGGGAAGCGGTCATGAAGTACGGCTGCGCCATTGGCACGGCTAAGGCGGATATCGCCCCCGGGGCCTGGGTCCACGTCCACAATGTGCGCACGGGGCTGTCCGAGGGCGGGGAATACCGCTATGACCACAAAACCTATGAGCTGTCCAGTGTAAAGCCCCGAACCTTCCGGGGCTACCGGCGGCTGGATGGCCGGGCGGCCATCCGCAACGAGCTGTGGATTATCCCCACCGTGGGTTGCGTCAATTCCATTGCCCAGCGGCTGGTGCGGGAAAACCAGCACCTGGTTCAGGGTACGGTGGAAGGGCTTTACACCTTTCCCCATCCCTTCGGGTGCAGCCAGATGGGGGATGACCATGCCCAGACCCGCAGGCTGCTGGCCGCCCTAGCCCGCCACCCCAACGCCGGGGGCGTGCTGGTGCTGGGCCTGGGGTGCGAGAACCTGACCCAGGAGCAGTTCAAGGCGGAGCTGGGGCCCTATGACGAAAACCGGGTGAAGTTCCTGGTCTGCCAGGAGGTCCCCGACGAGATCGCGGCGGGCTCCGCGCTGCTGAAGGAGCTGGCGGACTACGCCGGGGGCTTCCGAAGGGAGGAACTCCCCGCGTCGGAGCTGGTGGTGGGCATGAAGTGTGGCGGGTCGGACGGCCTGTCCGGCATCACCGCCAACCCCACCGTAGGCCGGTTCTCCGACCGGCTCATCGCCCTGGGGGGCTCTACGGTGCTCACCGAGGTGCCCGAGATGTTCGGCGCGGAGTCCATCCTCTTTGAGCGGTGCCGGGACGAAGCGGTGTTCCGCAAGGCGGTGAAGATGATTGAGGACTTCAAGGGCTACTTCACCTCCCACAACCAGGTGGTGTACGAGAACCCCAGCCCCGGCAACAAGGCCGGGGGCATTACCACGCTGGAGGACAAATCCTGCGGCTGCGTCCAGAAGGGGGGCAGCGCCCAGATTGTGGACGTGCTGGACTACGGCGGGGCAGTGGTGAAAAAGGGCCTCAACCTGCTGTCCGGCCCGGGCAACGACCTGGTGTCCGCCACCGCCCTGACGGCGGCGGGGGCCCACCTGATCCTGTTCACCACAGGCCGGGGGACGCCCTTCGGGGCCCCCGCCCCCACGGTGAAGATTTCCACCAACACCCCCCTGTTTGAGAAAAAGGGGAACTGGATCGACTTTAACGCCGGAACCGTGGCCCAAGGGGAGAGCCTGGACGGCGCCGGGGACCGGCTGCTGGACTTTGTGCTGGAGGTGGCAAGCGGCAAGCCCACCCGCGCGGAGGAACAGGGCTTCCGGGAGATTTCCATTTTCAAGGACGGCGTGGTGCTCTGAAACAAGCCGGGAAAAAGCCTGCTGAAATTTGTTCGGCAGGCTTTTTCACATGTCTTTACATCTCATGGAGTGTGACAAAGAATATATGGCTCCGGGTAAACATGCGGGGACATGTGCAGAGGTTTTGCAAGTCCCTGTAACGTACACGAGTAAGCTGAGGGATGGACATCAATTGATGGGGGGTTCCGGGTGAAAAAAGGCTGTGGCAAGGGTTCGGCTTTGTGCCTGCGGAGTGGTTTTGCCTCCAGCTTTCACCCGCTGAGGGGTAGGGATTGGGGTGGGCAGACCACGCATACTATATATTGTGGGCAGGCAATCCGTCAGGTGGAAACACCTTGAAGAATCTGGAAAATAAGGAGTATTCGGAATATTTTACCAGCACTTTGGCACTAGGTTTCATTGCCCAAAAGGGCAAAAACATGTTGCGTTTTTTTCCGTGCCATGCTATAATTAACTGCCGCTATGATGTGGTGTATAAAAGTGTTCGGTGCAGCGGAAGGGGGCTGTATTGGTTCCCGCATTGATCTTGTGGGCCATTTGAGCGGGAACCGCCGGTGGGCGGAGATTGACCGGTCTGGGTGGTCCCCATTTTTTCGCATGTTCCGAAACGCCGTTTCATAGTATTCATGATGTGTGCCGCGGGCAGGCTGCGGCCACGCACGAGGGAGGGTTCAGGTATGGATATTTTAACGAGCAATTCCGCTTTGCTGCTAGAAAAATCTGTAGGCTTCCTTTGGACGAAGCAGGCCGCGATCCTGGATAATATTGCCAACGCGGAGACACCCAACTATAAGGCCAAGGTCGTCACGTTCGAGGAGAGCATTCGGAGCAAGCTGGAGCAGGCCGCCGCCCACCCCGGGGAGGCAGAGAAGTCGGTGCGGGATATCCTGGAGGACCCGGAGGTCACCGTGTTTGAGGCCCGGGAGCAAAAGCGCATGGACGACAACGGGGTGGATACCACGGAGCAGATGGTGGAGCTGATCCGCAACGCGTACCAGCAGCAGTATGTCTACCAGGCCATCAACAAGCACTATGCCATTCTGCGCATGGCCGTCAAGGGCCAGTAAAAGCGCGTGAGCCCTGCGGCCCGCAGGCGGGACGCGACAAAACAAGGGGGTAATGAACGATGGGCTTCATGAATTCTATCAATATCATTGGTTCCGGCCTCACCGCCCAGCAGCTGCGGCTGGATATCGTGGCGGAGAACGTGACCAATTCCCAGACCACGCGGGTGGAGAACGGCGAGGGCGCCTACCGCCGGAAAATGGTGGTGTTCGAGGCGGTGAGCGGGCGCGACAGCTTCCGGGAGGCCATGGCCCGCGCCATGAGCGGCGCGGTGTCCAACAAGGATGTCAGCCCCACCGCCGGCGGCGTGCGGGTGACCGAGATTGTGGAGGATGAGTCCCCCATGAAAATCGTCTATGACCCCACCCATCCCGATGCGGATGAGGACGGATACCTGGAACTCCCCAACGTGGACATGGTGAAGGAAATGGCGGACGCTATGGCGGCCACCCGGGCCTTCGCCTCCGACGTCACCGCGTTCAACACGCTGAAATCTGTGATTTCCAGCGGGCTGGAGGTCGGCCGGTAAGGGCGCGGCTTCCATTATTGTATAAAGGAGAGGAACTGCCATGAGCGCCATGATTGACGGCATCCCAAACATTGCCCCCCCCGCGGGCATTACGGGCATTACCAATACCATCCAGGCAATTACCCCCCCCGTCCGGCCCGGGCAGGAGGAGAAGGCCACCGAATTGAGCCAGGTGAAGGACAGCGCCTTTGGATCGCTGTTCACCGGGCTCATCCAGAACGTGAAGGACACCGACGCCGAGTTCACCCAGGCCCAGTATCTGCTGGCCACCGGCCAGCTGGAGAACCCTGTGCAGCTGGGCATCGCCGCCTATAAAAACGAGATCGCGGTGGACCTGCTGATCCAGATGCGCAACAAGGCGCTGGACGCTTATAACGAACTGAAAAACATGAGCGTCTAAAACCTGCAAGGGAAAGAACGCGGAGAGCGGAGTTGATAGGGCTTGAACAAGGAAAAGCTGCAGGGCTATTTTGAAAAGGCAAAGACAGCCCTGGGGAAGATATCCAAGAAAATATGGATTATTATCGGTGTCACGGTGGCCGCCCTGGCCATCGGCATCGTCATTTTCCTGAATACCAGGCCCTATGCCCCCCTGATCGCGGGCGCGACCAGCGAGGAGACCGGGGCGGTGCTCACCTGGCTCCAGGAGCAGGGGGTCACCAACTACCGGGTGGAGGGCACAGGGACGGTCAAGGTGCCGGAGAGCCAGGTCAGCAGCCTGAAGGCCCGGCTGCTGGTGGACCAGTACTCCCAGGCCAATTCCACCCCCACCGGGTATTTTGAACAGGTCAGCGCCCTGTCCACCCAGGCGGACCGGAACCGGGCCTGGCTGGTGGACCTGCAAAGCCGGATGGAGCGCACCATCTGCCAGTTCCCCGAGGTGCGCTCCGCCACGGTGACCATCAACCTGGGCGAGGACCGGGCCTATGTGCTGGACACCAACAACGTGGTGGAGGCGTCCGCCGGCGTAATCCTCACCATGCAGAAGGGCAAGGTGCTCACCGACGGGCAGGTCAACGCTATCCGCAACTATGTGGCCCACAGCGTGGCGGGGCTGACGGTGGAGTCGGTCTCCATCGAGGACACCGACGGCCACGACTACTCCGGTATGGGCGGCACGGGCACCAGTGCGGCGGCCAGCTCGGCGCTGAAGCTCCAGCTGGAGCGGCAGATCAAGAAACAGATGGAGGACTCCATCGTTGAGCTCCTGGCCCCCATCTACGGGAAGGAAAACATCACCGCCGGGGTCAACGTGGAGGTGGAGCTGGGCGACAAGACCATCAACGACTACAAGGTCACCCTGCCCAAGTTCGCCGAGGAGGGCGACACCAACGGCAGGGGCATTGTCGGCAAGCAGGTGTATTTCTATCAGTTCCTCACGCCCGACGAGGCCGCCGTGGGCGGCGTGGTGGGCACCCCGTCCAATGCCGAGCTGCCCACCTATGTGGAGCCGGGGGATGCGGCGGCGGAGCTCCAGGGCATCCTGGAGGAGCGGCATGAGACCGAGTACGACAATTCCAAGACCCAGACCCAGATGGTGATCACCGCGGGCACCATCAAGAACGTGAGCGTGGCGGTGAGCGTCAACGCCCGCACCGCTCCCAACGCCAAGGTGGACGAGGTCCGCAACGCGGTGGCCAAGGCCTGCGGTATCGTGGCGCCTCTGGAGATGGAGGATGGCATGACCGAGGCGGAGTACCTGTCCCGGTACATTTCCGTCCTCCACGAGGAGTACTACGAGAGGCCTGTACCCGAGCCCGAGCCCTCCGGCTGGGAGGCCCTGGGCATCCCGCTGTGGGTGGTCATCGCCGCGGGCGCCGGCCTGCTGGTGTTCGCCATCGTGCTGACCATCATCCTGCTGCTGCGCAGCAAGAAGCGCAAGAAGCAGGAGGCGGAGCAGCGGGCCGTGGAGGAGCTGCTGGCGGTGGCAATGCCCCAGCAGACGGAGGACGGCGTGCAGGTGGACGAGAACGGCGAGCCTGTGGGGGCCGACGTGATGGACCTGCATACGGAACGGAGCATGGAGCTGCGCCAGAGCATCCGGGACTATGTGGACGAGAATATGGAGGTCGCGGCGCTGCTGATCAAGAGCTGGCTGAAGGAGGATGGAGACAATGGCTGACGCCGCCGTGGCGGAACAGAAGACCGCCGCACCCGCGGAGCCCAAGGCCCCCGCGGGCCGGAAGAAGATTGCCAACGAGGTCCCCCTCACCGGCGCGCAGCGGGCCGCCACCGTCATCATCGCCCTGGGCGTGGAGCGGGCGTCCGCCCTCTACAAGCATATGGAGCCGGATGACGTGGAGCAGCTCACCCTGGAGGTCGCGAAAATGGGCTTCCTGGGGTCGGAGCAGACCGAGGAAATTTTATATGAGTTCTACCAGCTGTGCCGCACCAACCGGGCGGTGACCGAGGGCGGCCTGGAGTACGCCCGCACGGTGCTGGAAAAGGCATACGGGCCCCAGACGGCGGACGAGCTGCTGGGCAAGGTCACAAAATCCCTGCAAAACCGCAACTTCTCCTTCATGGAGAAGGCGGACGACAAGTCGCTGTACTCCGCGCTGCAAAACGAGCGGCCCCAGACCATCGCGCTGGTGCTGTCCTATGTGGAGCCGGACAAGGCCGCCGGCGTCATCTCCCAGCTGGACGAGAAGCGCCAGATCCAGGTGGTGGAGAGCATGGCCAAGATCGAGAGCGTGTCCCCCGTGGCCGTCAAGATCATCGAGGCGGAGATGCGCAAGAAGTTCTCCAACATCGTCACCAATGCCAACGTCAAGGTGGGCGGCATCGACTACGTGGCCGACGTGATGAACAACATCGACCGCGCCAGCGAGAAAAACATTTTCGACGGCCTGTCCGCCTATGACCAGGAGCTGGCCGACGAGATCCGCAAGCGGATGTTCGTGTTCGAGGATATTATCACCATGGACGACCGCTCCGTCCAGCGCTTTGTCCGGGACTGCGACCCGCGGGATCTGGTGCTGGCCCTCAAGACCGCCAACGAGGAGGTCTCCAAGAAGCTGCTCAGCAACATGTCCACCCGTATGGCCCAGAACATCCGGGACGACCTGGAGATTACAACCAACGTCAAGCTGAAGGACGTGGAGGACGCCCAGCAGCGCATTGTGGATATCATCCGCGACCTGGAGGAGAAAAACGAGATCATCATAGCGAAGGGCGGAAAGGACGATATCATTGCCTAATATATTCAAAGCCTTTTCCAGGGCGAAGGCCGAGCCCTACCAGTTCCCTGACGCGGCGGAGCTGGTGGTGGAGCCGGAGCCCGAGGAGGCGCCGCCCGCCCCGGAGGACAGCCCGCCGGAGGAGGCGGGGGGACTGGATGTGAGGGTGGCCGATCCGGAGCCGGAGGTTGCAGCGGAGCCGGAGCCGGAAGAGAACCCGGTGAGCTTCGCCCAGCTCCAGGCCGAGGTGATCCTGGCCGACGCCCGGCGTGAGGCCGAGGAGCTGATGGCCAGGGTCCGGGAGGACGCCCGGCGCGAGGCGGAGGAGGTTTTTGCCAAGGCCCGGGAGGACGGACGCCAGGAGGGTTATGTCCAGGGGATGGCGGAGGCGTCCCAGGAGTCCAGGCAGCTCCGGGAGGAGCAGGCCAGGCGCCTGGAGGAAGAGGTCCACCGCTTCATGGAGCAGGCGGGCGTGGCCCTGGACCGGCAGATGGACCAGAGCGTGGACGACCTGCGGGACCTGGCCCTGGCGGTGGCGGAGAAGGTGGTGTGCGTCAGCCTGAAGAGCAGCGGCGACGTCATCAGCCGGATGATCCAGACCGCCATCGACAAGCGGAAGAAAAAGGAATGGGTGCACATATACATATCCGAGTGCGACGCCAAGCGGCTCACCCAGATCCCCGCTTCCTTGTCCGCCGCGCTCAGCGCCCTGTCGGACCGGGTGCGGCTCATCCCCATGTCCGACGACGAGTCGGGCACCTGTATCATCGAAATGCCGGACGAGATCGTGGACGCCAGCGCGGCCACCCAGCTCAACAACCTGCGGACCATCCTCATGGACACCGCCAACAGCGCGTCGGGGATGAACCTGTTTCACTGATATATCGCAAGGCCCCCTTTCTCCCAGGCCGGGAACGGGGCCGTGAGGCACAGGCCGGTGGGGTGAAGATATGCCTTCCGTATTTCAACAAATGACCCGTCAGGTCTATAACGCGGAGCCCTACAGCCTGACGGGGAAAATCGAGAATATTGTGGGCATGTCCATCGAGGCCAGCGGCGGCCGGGCCGCCGTGGGCGACATCTGCCGCATCTACAACGGCGACTCGGGCGGGCAGGTCACCGCCGAGGTGGTGGGCTTCAAGAACGACCACATCCTGCTTATGCCCTATTCCGATATGAGCGGCATCTCGGCGGGCAATTTCGTGCGCAATACCGGCGCGCAGCTCACCTTGCAGGTGGGCGAGTTCCTCCGGGGGCGCATCATCAACGCCCTGGGCCAGCCCATCGACGGCAAGGGCCCCTTTGAGGGGGGCACCCCCTACTGCGTGGGCGGCAATTACATAAACCCCCTCCAGCGTCCCCCTATCCGGGAGCGCATCCAGTTCGGCGTGAAGGCCATCGACGGGCTCATCACTATCGGCAAAGGCCAGCGTATCGGCATATTCGCCGGTTCCGGCGTGGGCAAATCCACCCTGATGGGCATGATCGCCAAGAACGTCACCGCCGATATCAACGTCATCGCCCTGGTGGGCGAACGGGGCCGCGAGGTTTTGGAATTTGTGGAGAAAGACCTGGGCCCCGAGGGGATGAAGCGCTCCATCCTGGTGGTGGCCACCTCCGACCAGCCCGCCATGCTGCGCATGAAGTGTCCCAGCGTGGCCACCGGCATCGCGGAATATTTCCGGGACCAGGGCTACGACGTGCTGTTGATGATGGACTCCCTCACCCGTTTCGCCATGGCCCAGCGGGAGATCGGCCTTGCCATCGGCGAGCCGCCGGTGGCCCGGGGCTACACCCCCTCCATGTACGCCGAGATGCCCAAGCTGCTGGAGCGCAGCGGCAATTTCAGCCGGGGTTCCATCACGGGGGTATATACGGTGCTGGTGGAGGGCGACGACACCAACGAACCCATCGCGGACACGGTGCGCGGCATTCTGGACGGGCACATCGTCCTCTCCCGCCAGCTGGCAAACTCCAACCACTACCCCGCCATCGACGTGTCCGCCAGCATCTCCCGCCTGATGGTGGAGATCGTCCCGCCGGAACACCGCCAGCTGGCCTCCCGCATAAGGGATATTATGAGCGTGTATGAGAAGAACGCCGACCTGGTGGCCATTGGGGCCTATAAGCCGGGGAGCAACCGTAAGCTGGACTTCGCCATGTCCAAGATCGACGCGGTGAACGGTTTCCTGACCCAGGACGTGAACGAAGCCTTTTCCTATGAGCAGTGTGTGGAGGAGATGGGCAAGCTCCTCAAATAAGCCGCGAGGTGCACAGATAGATGAAGAAATTCAAATTCTCTTTAGACTCGGTACTGTCCTACAAGCAGCAGGTGCTGGACTCCCTGAAGGGGGAGCACGCCGCCATCCTGGCCCGGGTCCGGGAGCAGGAGGATGTGCTGGAGGCAGTCTGGCGGGATTACCGGGACTGCAACGAGGAGTACCGCCGGCGCAAGCTGGAGGGGATTACCGTGGCCGACGCCATGTTCTACCAGAACGGCCTGCGGGTGCTGGAGGCGGAGATTGAACGGGAGACCGCCAGGCTGGAGGAGCTGCGCAAGGAGGAGGAGGCTAAGCGCCAACAGGTGGTGGACGCCAAAATCGACACCTCCTCCATTGAGAAGCTCAAGGAGCACAAGCTGGAGGACTATAACAAGGCGGTACAGAAGGCGGAGGAAAACCTCATCGACGAGTTTGTCAGCTCCGCCCGGGCCCGCGCCGGCATCGGCGCATGATTTTGTTCTGAACGGCTTGCGCCGTTTGGAAATAAATATCTTTTAGAAGAAAGGAGGAAAACAAAATGGACAGTTTAGGTTACCAGAAGCTGAACATGCTGGCTGCCTGCGTAGCGACCTACGACACGACGGGCTTGATATCGGATATCGGCAAGGATGCCTCCGGCGCCAAAAATGACGACTTCCAGAAGCTCATCGAGAAGGCCGCGTCCGGCCAACCGGACAGCGAGGTTGAGCAGCCCAAGGCCGAAAAGCCTGCCACCCGGAAGCCGGAAAAGTCCCCCGGCCAGAAGGAGGAGGACCCGGTGGAGGCGTCCAAGCGGATGCAGGTGTACCTGGCCCCGGTCAGCCCCGAGCAGCTGGCCCAGTACCCCGCGGAGTGGCTGCCCCAAAACCTGGAAGAGGGCGAACCCATCGTGTGCATCGGGGTACGTACCGGCGCGAACGGCGAGGACATCCCGATCCTGATGGGGGCCAACGAGGCGGCCAGGATGTACGGCAAGCAGGTGGTTGATCCCGCTCTGTACGATGTGTCCGACCCCGAGGCGGACGCCATGCTGGAGGCCACCGACCCCACCGTGGAGCACGGCCCCGCCCAGCTGCTGGAAAAGGTGACGGCGGAGCAGTTCGGCAAGGAAGTCAAGCAGGTGGCGGAGGAAGTCCAGCCCCAGGAGGGGGAGGACGATCCCCAGATGGAGCTTCTGGACGCCCAGCAGGCCCCCAGGCAGCTCTTCCGCGACGTGGAGGCCGCCCCGGTGAAGGTGGGCGAGGCATATGACGCCCAGCAGGCCCAGGAGCCGGACGTGGCCAGGCAGATCGACACCCAGCTGGCCCAGGCCTTGCAGAAGGGCGAATCCCTGGTGCGCATCCAGCTCACCCCGGAGCATCTGGGCAGCGTCACCGTGGAGATCAGCCAGAGCGCCGACGGCATTTTGCGGGTGGCCCTCAGCGCCCACAGCGCCGAGACCCGCGGACTGCTGGAGCGGCACGCGGGCGATTTGCAGGGAATGCTCAGCAGCCGCGGCCAGGAGGTCCAGGTGGACATCCAGCGCCAGCCGGAGAGCCAGCAGGGCCAGAACCAGCAGCACCAGAGCTACGACGGCCACAACGGCCACGCCCAGGACGGCCAGGAGCGCCGCCGGCGGAATCAGGAGCATACCAGCTCCCAGGACTTCATGCAGCAGCTTCGGCTGGGACTGGTTCCCGGAGAAGAATAACACAGAAAGGAGCAAATGCTATGGGCAGCAATTCTATGGCGGATATTGCGGGCTTGATGGGCGCCGGCGCGGGACTGCGTCCCGAAAACAGCACCAGCCGCAAAAACAACACCGAGCTGGATATGCAGGATTTCCTCCAGCTGATGATCGTACAGCTCCAAAACCAGACCATTGACGACACCATGGACACCAGCGAGATGATGAACCAGATGATCCAGATGCAGATGGTTACAGCTATCTCCAATATGACTGAAACCAGCGTCCAGAGCTATGCCAGCTCCCTGGTGGGCAAGGTGGTCACCATCGGCATTGTGACCGACAAGGGCCTGGAGGAGCGGGAAGTCCTGGTCACCGGCACCGGCGTGATGAACGGCCAGCAGGTGATCTTCGGCAAGGACGCCAATGGTAAGGTGGAGACCTATGGCCTCAACCAGATTATGGCGGTCGGCCAGCTTCCGCCCATTGAAAAGCCCGGCGAGGGCGAAGAGCCCGGTGAAGGCGAGGGCGAGGGCGAAGGCGGCGTGGATGGCCCCGGTGAGGGCGAGGGCGCCGACAAGCCCGAGGGCGGCCAGCCCACTCCCCCCACGGACGGCGCCGGCGAGGCCGGAACCAATCCCGAATACCAGGGTGAGCAGGGCGCACCCACCGACTGAGGAAAAATGAGGTGACATGAGATGATCCAGCGTGTATCAGGACTAGAGCGCAGGGAAGCGCCGCAGGCCCGGGTACAGCAGCGCGGACCGGCGGGGGGCTTCGGCGCCATGCTCCAGCAGGAGCTGGCCAGACAGGAGCAGCCCCAGGGCGTGGAGTTTTCCAAGCACGCCATCTCCCGGGCGCAGGAGCGGGGCATTGAGGTGACGCCCGATCTGATGGACCAGCTGGCGGGCAGCGTCATCCGGGCCCAGGCCAAAGGGGCCACCAATATCCTGGCCATGGACACCGAGAAGGCTTTTATCATCAATGTGCCCAATGCCAGGGTCATTACGGCCATCACCCAAGAGGAAATGAAACAAAATATTTTCACAAACATTGACGGCGCCGTGTTCCTGTAATATGATAGACAGAAGGCAGGACCAATTTCGGATGCCTTCGGCCCGCGTCCGATTGACGCTGGCCGGGCGGCGCCACACCGAAAGGAGTTAATTTTCTTACTATGACTGGTGCAATGTATGCGGCAATCGCGGGTCTGCGGACCCATATGCAGAACCTGAACGTCATCGGCAACAACGTGGCTAACGTGAACACCTACGGCTACAAGGCCAGCCGCTCCGTGTTCCGCACCTCCATCTACACCACCTTGTCCGGCGGCTCCGACGGCACCAACACCGTGGGCGGCAAGAACCCCTCCCAGATCGGCTACGGCGCCAACATGGGCTCGGTGGACATCGACATGAGCACGGGCAACTACGCCGTGACCGGCAAGGCCACGGACATGATGATTGACGGCGACGGCTTCTTCATGGTGGGCGACAAGACCATCTCCGACGGCTTCGACGGAAGCGCCGACGACGTGAACATGTTCACCTCCCTGAACCTGACCCGGGTGGGCAATTTCGACTTCAAGGCGGACGGTTATCTGACCAACAACGACGGCCAGGTGGTCTACGGCTTCCTGTGCACCGGGATTGACGCCGCCACCGGCAAGGCTACCTTCAGCAACCAGCTGGTGCCCATCCGTTTTCCGGGCGTGGGGGCCAAGGCCGGCGCCGATGGGGCGCTGGAGCTGAAATGGCCCACCACCGCGGTGGAGGGCGACGGGGCCGACGCCAACGCGGTGGGCAAGCTCCACGACGCGCTGCAGCCTGTGGCGGACGACGCCCCTGCGGGCACTGAGGCCGAGCCCTGGCCCAAGGCCACCTTCAACGGCATCACCGTGGATGGGAAAACCGGCGTCATCAGCGGCACCTGCGCCGAGACCGGCGAGCAGGTGGTCATCGGCGTGGTGGCCATCGGCATGGTGACCAACCCCAACGGCGTGACCAGCATGGGCAACAGCTATTACAAGGCCGGCGAGGGCGCAGGCAACCTGAGCGTGGCCTTGTTCGGCGGCGCGGGCGAGGATCTGGGCATCACCTATGTAAACGGCGAGCTGGCCCAGGCCCCGGACGGCGGCGACGCCCCGGCCCCCGTGGACGGCCTGCGCCTGCGCAAGGGCGCGAAAAACGCCTCCATCATCTCCGGCGGCCTGGAGATGTCCAAGACCGACCTGGCCCAGGAGATTTCCCAGATGATCCTGACCCAGCGCGGCTACCAGGCCAACACCCGCATCATCACCGTGACCGACTCCATGCTGGAGGAACTGGTCAATATGAAGCGTTGATAAACCCGAAAACGGCCCGGGGAGAGCCGCTCTCTCCCCGGGCTATCCCCCTGTAGTCCTATGAATAGGAAAAAGGAGGTAACATTATGATCGTCCTGACAAAGCGCAACCACGAAAAATTCCTCGTCAACCACCTGCAGATCGAGTATATTGAGACCATCCCCGAATCCAAGATCGTCATGATGAACCACGACTTCTACCTTGTCCGCGAGAGTGTGGACGAGATCATTGATAGGATCGCCAAGTATAACGCCAAGGTGATGGATGTGCACCGGCAGATCACCGTGGTGGACAATCGGTAACACCGGCGAGACAGATAAAAACGGCCTGAACGGCCTTCCGGGCGGAAAGCCGCGCCCGGAATCTGGAGGTAGAGCTTTGTAATGAATATTACCTATATCATCGGCCTGGTACTGGCAATCTTCGTGTTCCTGTTCGGCGTGGTGTGCGGCATTAACATCGGCCCGAAGGCGGTGGCGCAAAACCTGCCGGTATTCACCTTCAAGCCGGAGAACCTGTGGAACTTCTTTGACGCGGCCAGTATCTTCATCGTCATCGGCTGTACCCTGGCCATCGTGGTGGCCAGCTTCCCGGCCAGCACCCTGGCGGCCATGCCCAAGCACTTCGGCATCATGCTCAACGCCAAGAAGTTCGACCCCATGAAGTACATCGACCAGTTGGTGGATTTGGCACAGACCGCCCGTAAAAACGGCCTGCTGGCCCTGGAAGGCAAGGCCAACGAGCAGGAGGACCCCTTCTTCAAGATGGCCATCATGCTCATCGTGGACGCCAACGACCCAGACAAGGTCCGCGCCATCCTGGAGAACGACATCGAGTGTATGTCCGCCCGGCACGAGGATTCGGCCGCGCTCTACGACAAGGCGTCGGCAGTGGCCCCGGCCTTCGGCATGGTGGGCACGCTGGTGGGCCTGATCAACATGCTGGCAAACATGAATATGAGCGAGGGCGGCTCCAGCACCATCGGCCAGGACATGGGCACCGCCCTGATTACCACCCTGTACGGCTGTATTCTGGCCCACATGATCTTCGGCCCCATCGCCAACAACCTGCGTATCCGGGACGGCGAGGAAGTGCTGTGCAAGCAGATCATCGTGGAGGGCATCATGTCCATCCAGTCCGGTGAGAACCCCAAGGCGCTGCGGGAGAAGCTGCTCACCTATATCCCCCAGGGCAAGCGGGACGCGGGCGGCAAGGCCCCCTCCGGGGAATAAGGCCCATGCTCCCCAACACACGATGTAAGGAGTTGAAAACGTCGTGAAAAAGAAAAAAAGCGGTGGCGGCGGCGCCAACTGGATGGATACATACGGCGATATGGTCACGCTGCTTTTGTGTTTCTTTGTCCTTTTGTACTCCATGTCCACCATCAGCGAGGAGAAGTGGCGGGCTATCGTCACCAGCTTCAACCCCTTTGCCCAGCTGGACCCCACCGACCCCGGCGGCACCGACGGCCCCGTGGCCGACCCGGAGGACAACGAACAGGGCGGAATGCCCTCCATTCCCGATGTGGCGGCCCAGCGGGAGATCGACGATATGATCGAGGAGGTTTTCCTGGCCCTTCAGGCCATGGCGTCCCAGGGCGATATGCAAAACGCCATCCAGGTGGACATGAGCGGCGGCAAGGTGTACGTCAAGTTCACCGACACCGTGTTTTTCGCGGGTAACAGCTTTGAGCTGCGCGAGGAGGCAAAGGATATCCTTTTGCAGGTGTGCGCCGTCCTGGACACGGCGGAGTCCGCCATCGATGAGATCCGTATCCAGGGCCACACGGCCCAGCAGGACCCCAATATGCCCAACGAGGCGTATGGAGACCGCTTCCTGGCCAGCAACCGCGCCACGGAGGTGCAGGTGTTCATCCAGAACAACAGCTCCATTTTCCCCACGCGGCTGGTGAGCGAGGGGTGCGGACAGTGGCGGCCCGTGGCCACCAATGAGACGCTGGAGGGGCGGCGCAAGAACCGCCGTGTGGAAATGATTATCAGCGGGCGCAACCTGGAGGAAGAGCTGAAGGGCGGCGGACTGACCGAGTTCATCACCCAGAGCCAGGGCCAGGCAGGCGCGGAACAGCAGACCCCATAAGAATACAGCAGATCAGGTGAGGTGATTCGATGGCTGAGGTATTGTCACAAAGTCAGATCGACGCGCTGCTCAATTCCATGCGCAGCGGCGGCGAAGAGGCTAAGGCGGAGGAGAAAAAGCCGGAGAAAAAGTATCGGAAATACGACTTCACCACCCCGCGGAAGTTTACCAAGGACCGTATCAAAATGCTTCACGGCATTTTTGAGAACTACACCCGGGTCATCAGCTCCCGGCTCAACGCCCAGCTGCGCACCACCTGCGCCATTGAGGTGGAGAGCATCGAGGAGCAGAAGTTCTACGAGTTTAATAACGCCCTCATGGAAGGGGACGTACTGGCCATGGTGGACGTGACGGTCCACCCCCGGACAGAGGGCGGACGGGATATCCAGACGGAGGACCCGGTCATGGTCTACCTGTCCACCCAGACCGCGCTGGGGATGATGGACCGGATGATGGGCAGCGAGGGGGATTCGGAACGGGAAGTCCCCATGGGCTATGCCTACACCGACCTGGAACTCCAGCTCTATGAACTGCTGCTCAAGGATATCATCGCCCTGATGGGCAGCAGCTGGGAGAACTATGTGCCCGTCACCTTCGAGTATGAGCGCACCCAGGTCAACCCCACCCTGGTCACCCTGCTGAACCTGGACGAGACGGTGGTGCTGGTGGACATGAAGCTCACCTTTGGCAGCGGCGAGGGGCGGATGAGCGTGGTGCTGCCCGGCAATGTTCTCATGAGCATATTCGGCGAGGTCAACCGGGAGAGTATGGGCCGCAAGGTGGCCAGCGAGGACAATTCGGACGAGATTTTTGACAAACTGCGCGATTCCACGCTGGAAATCGTGGCGGAGTTGGGGGATACCCAGCTGTCCCTCAGTGATATTTATCACCTGAACGTGGGAGATGTGGTAAACCTGGGACGGTCCAAGGACTCTCCGGTATTCCTGGAGATCGGCGGCTATCAATGGTTTACCGGACGCATGGGAACCCACAAGAAAAACATGGCCATCAAGATAGACGAGGTGTGCTATTCGGCCGAACAAAGGAGCGAGTAAGGGATGGAGAAGGAAATGTTCAGCCCAATGGCGATAGACGCCTTGGGCGAAATGATGAATATCAGCCTGGGCTCCTCGGCTACCGCCGTGTCGAACATGCTGGATCACCGGGTGGACATCACGACGCCTACGGTGAGCGTGGTGGACGTGAAGGATTTTTCCCTGGGCAACCTGGAGCCGGCCATCGGTGTTGAGATCAAGTATGTGGAGGGCCTGGAGGGCAGCAATATCATGCTGCTCAAGCGCAGCGATATCAAGGTCATTGTGGACATACTCATGGGGATGGAGACCGCCGACGAGGAGTTTGAGCTCAATGAACTGACCATCAGCTGTGTGTGCGAGGTCATGAACCAGATGATGGGCTCCGCCGCCACGGCCATGTCCGACTTTCTGGGCTTCCGGGTGGACATCTCCACCCCGGTGTCCTTTGAACTGGAGGATTTGGACCAGTTTAAGCAGGAGCACCTTCCCCAGGGCGCGGACCAGATCGTGGTGGTCAGGTTTTTCCTGAAGATTGAGGACGCGCTGGAAAGCGAGTTCATGAACGTTATGTCGGTGGCCTTGGCCAAGGAGCTGCTCAAGAGCCTGGGCCTGGAGGACGAGGTGTCCAGCGGCGGGTCCCCCGCGCCTGCGGCCCCGTCCGTCCAGCCTGCCCCGGAGGCCAGTGCCAGCAACCGGCCGTTGAGCCAGGAGGAGATTGAGGCCATGCTGGCCGGAGGCGGAGCCTCTGCCCCGGCCCCCGCCCCGGCGCCTGCCCCGGAGAGCAGCAACCACATGATGAGCCAGGAGGAGATTGAGGCCATGCTGTCGGGAGGCGCTGCCGCGCCTGCCCCAGAGCCCGCCCCGGCCTCCTCCGGGGGCGACAAAAAGATGAGCCAGGACGACATTGAGCGGATGCTGGCCGGAATGAACAGCGAACCCGCCCCGGCCCCCGCCCCCTCCGGCGGCGGGGATCACAAGATGAGCCAGGCGGAGATCGAGGCCATGCTGGCGGGCGGTGTGCCCTCCGCGCCGCCTCCCGCAGCGGCCCCGGTGCCCGCGCCCGCGCCGCCGCCCCAGCAGCCCGCCGCCGCGGTTCCTGCGGCCCCCGCCGCCAGCGCGGCTGACCTGGGGACTATGATGGCGGCCATGATGGCGGCCATGACGACGGCCATGGCGAACAACGCCGCCGCGGCGCAGCCCGCGCCCGCCACCGTCCAGAAGACTGTTGAGCCCAAGGTCATCGCCACCAAGCCGGTGCACATGGAGGAGATGGACCCGCTGGAGAAGCTGGGCAAGGAACAGGCCCAGAACCTGGAGCTTATTATGGAGGTGCCCCTCCAGGTGACGGTGGAGATCGGGCGGGCCCGCCGCAAGGTGCAGGACATTCTGGAATTTGCCAAGGGCTCGCTGGTGGTGCTGGATAAGCTGGCGGGCGACCAGGTGGATTTGTTTGTCAACGGCAAGTGTATTGCCAGGGGCGAGGTGGTGGTCATCGAGGATAACTTCGGTGTGCGCATCACCGAGATCGTCCAGACGCCCGGCATTGAAATGCTGGCAGGCGGCAAGTGAGCATCAGACAGGCATACCCGGCCCCGGTGGGTTTCAAACGGCGGGGTACACAACATATAATGGAAAAGGATGGATCAAACCATGGCTAAGAAGATTCTGTTAGTGGATGACGCTGCTTTCATGCGCAAGATGATCAAGGACACCCTGGTGAAGAACGGCTATACCGAGGTGTTCGAGGCCGTTGACGGCGCCGACGCGGTGGAGAAGTTCGGCGAGATCGGCCCCGATCTGGTGGTGATGGACATCACTATGCCCAATATGGACGGCCTGGAGGCCCTCAAGGCCATCCGTGCCAAGGATGGCAGCGCCAACGTGGTCATGTGTTCCGCCATGGGCCAGGAGTCCATGGTTATGGACGCGGTGCGCTCCGGCGCCAAGGACTTCATTGTCAAGCCCTTTAAGCCCGACCGGGTGCTCAAGACCGTCACATCCATTCTGGGCGCGCCCTGATGGGTATTTTCCCCCGCAGGCCCGTCCTGGCCCTGGAGGTCACGGCGCTGGACAGCGTGTTCTCCCTGATGTGGATGCTGCTGTGCGTGGTGGCCATCATCGTGCTGGCCTACCTGTTTACCAAATATGTGGCGGGCAGAAGGGCCCTGGGCGGGTTTGGAGCGCCCGGCGGGACAGGCCGTTTCAAGGCTCTGGCCCGGCTGGCCCTGGGGCGGGAGCAGAGCGCGGTGCTCGTACAGGCAGGGGAACGGTATCTTCTGCTGGGGGTGGCGCCTTCCGGTGTGACATTGCTGGCGGAGTTTACCCAGGAGGAGGCGCAGGCCCTTTATACGCCGCCCCCCGGCCAACCGGCGCCCCCCAGCTTTGGGGAGGCCCTGCGCACCGTACTCAAGCAAAGGAAACCGAGGTGAGGATGGATGCCGACCGACAGCCTGATTAATATCAACGGTGAGAGCGTCCAGACCCTGGAGATTCTTTTCCTCACCACCATGATCGCCCTGCTGCCCTCCCTGCTGGTGATGATGACCTCGTTTACCCGGTACATCATCTCCCTGTCCTTCCTGCGCAACGCCATGGGCACCCAGCAGACGCCGCCCAACACGGTGCTGGTGGGTATTGCCTTGTTTCTCACCCTTATCACCATGAACCCGGTGCTCACCCGCATTGGGACGGAGGCATGGGAGCCGTATACGGACCAGGAGATCGGGGCGGAGGAATTTGTGGACCGGGCCAGTGTGCCACTCAAGGAGTTCATGATGGCCAATACCCAGTGGCGGACGGTGGAAATGTACTGTGACCTGGCCCACATTGATGTGCCGGAGGAGGGGGAACAGGCGGTCCGGGAGCTGCCCCTCCGGGTGATTGTGCCCGCGTTTATGACCCAGGAGCTGCAAGAGGCGTTCTATATCGGCTTCCTGCTGTATATCCCCTTCCTGCTCATCGACGTGGTGGTGTCCTCCACGCTGATGTCCATGGGCATGATTATGCTGCCGCCCGCCATGATCTCCACGCCCTTCAAGCTGTTGCTGTTTGTGTCCGTCAATGGCTGGCAGGTGCTGTTTTCCACGCTGGTGCAGAGCGTAAATTGATTTCCGGGAAGGAGGATGAGCTGTGGACACCACCCAGGCAATGGACTTGATGCGGGACGCGGTAGGAGTGGCCATCAAGCTGGCCAGCCCCATGCTGCTGCTGAGCATGCTGATAGGCGTGGTGGTGGCTATCTTCCAGGCGGTCACCCAGATCCACGAGCAGACCATCTCCTTTGTGCTCAAGCTGATTGTGGTCATCAGCGTTTTGTTGGTTGGAGGCGGCTGGATGCTGGATACGCTCAAGGACTATACGCTGGAGATTTTTTCACTGATCGGCGGTTAAGCGGGGGAGGCAGCCATGATCGACTGGGCGGAACTGACGCGGTTCCTCTATATCACCGCCCGCATCAGCGGGTTTGTTCTGTTCAACCCTCTCCTGGGCCGCCGGAACATCCCCAATGCTTTCCGCGCAGGTATGACGCTGGTGCTGTCCGTATTCACGGCGTCCATGACCACCCAGACGGTGCCCGTGCCGGTGGGGGCGGCGGAGCTGGCGGTGCGGATGCTGCTGGAGCTGGCGGTTGGCGTTTTGCTTGGCATGGCGGCGAGCTTCTTTTTCTACATCCCGCAGCTGGCCGGGTCCATTGTCGATACCCAGATGGGTATGACCATGAACCAGATGTATGACCCCGGGACATCGGCAAACCTGTCGGTGACAGGGCAGATTCTCAACGCGTTGATGAACCTGCTGTTTTTCGCGGCGGGAGGGCATTTAACCTTGCTGCGCATTTTTCTCACGTCCGGGGAGCTGGTCCCCTTCGGACAGGTATCCATCGGCCTGCCGGCCTACAACCTGCTGCTGGAGCTCTTTGTGGAGTGCACCGTGCTCGGGATCAAGCTGAGCATGCCCATCCTGGCGGCGGAGCTCATCGCCCAGGTGGGTATGGGTGTGTTGATGAAGGTGATCCCGCAAATCAACGTATTTGCCATCAACATTGAGTTGAAGGTCATCGTGGGTTTGGCGCTGCTGCTGGTGCTGACCATTCCCTTCAGCGAGTTTCTGCTCCAGGCTGAGGCGGCGATGCTCAACGCGCTCCGCGATGTACTCACCCTGACCGGGTGATTTCTTCAAGTAATTTCCTTCCAGAAAACAACAGAACGTTGCGACAGCGTCCCTCCTCCACCCTTCTGAGGAGCGGACTACGCGGGACAAAAGGGGGGACAGACGTTGCCCGAGGGAAATAAAACAGAAAAAGCGACACCAAAAAAGCGGCGGGACGAACGAAAAAAGGGTAACGTCTTTAAAAGCCAGGACGCGGTGGCGGTGGCCGGACTGCTGGGCACCTTCGCCACGCTGTGGCTGCTCACCGGCACGTTTGCCCAGCAGCTGGGCGGGTTTATGACATTGTGCCTGGCCACTGCGGGGGAGGAATCCCGGGATGTGGGCGGCGTATGCGGCGAGCTGGCCGTCCAGGGGATTGTGCTGGTGGTGAAAACGGTGGGAATCGTGGCCTTGGCGGCCATCTTGTGCGCCGTGGCGGCCACCTTTGCCCAGACCCGGTTTCTGGTGAGCGCCGAGTCCATGAAGCCGAAATTCAGCCGGCTCAGCCCGCTCCAGGGTTTCAAGCGGCTGTTCTCCCTGAAAAGCCTCGTAGAGACTTTGAAAAACCTCATCAAGATCGCCATCCTGATGGTCATCATCTTCCTGAGCATCCGGGACATGTTCCTGGAGAGTTCCAACTACCTGTACACCGATTTGACCGCCGCCGCGGCCCATTTGGTGGAGATGGCGGGGGGGATGGTGGTTCGTATCTGCATCGCCTTTGTGGCGGTGGCCGCCATGGACTTCTTTTACCAGTGGTGGGATTACGAGAAAAATATGATGATGACCAAGCAGGAGGTCAAGGAAGAGTATAAGCAGATGGAAGGCGATCCCCAGGTGAAGGGGAAGATCAAGGAGATCCAGCGCCGCCGGGCCCAGCAGCGCATGATGCAGCAGGTGCCCGGGTCGGATGTGGTCATCCGTAACCCCACCCACTTCGCCGTGGCCCTGCGCTACAAGCCGGACCAGGACGACGCCCCCATTGTGCTGGCCAAGGGCCAGGATAACATCGCCCTGCGCATTGTTCAGATTGCCGAGGAGAACAAGGTGGCCGTCATCGAAAACGTCCCCCTGGCCCGGGCGCTCTACGCGCAGGCGGAGCTGAACCAGATGATCCCGCCGGAGCTGTACGGCGCGGTGGCGGAGGTGCTGGTGTATATCTTCAAACTGAACGATAAAAAACAGATTGTGAAATAGGGAATGTTCAAGGCCCCGGGCATAATCACGGGGCCCCCGCAAAAGCGGTCCTCAGCTTTTGGGGGGAGAGAAGGGACAGCGGAAGCGAATGATGGGAAGGCTGTCCCGACGATGCGGCGACGAGGAGGTGAATGACCTGCCATGCTCAAACGGATTTTAGACAATGTTATAGCGCTGTTTGTGGTGGTTGTGGTCATGTTCCTGTTTATCCCGCTGCCCCCGCAGATTTTGGACATCCTGCTCATCATCAACATCGGGCTGTCTGTCATGATCCTGATGATTACGATGAATATTTCGGAGGCGCTGGAATTTTCCATCTTCCCCTCCCTGCTGCTCATCACCACCCTGTTCCGGCTGGGTATGAACGTGTCCAGTACCCGTATGATCCTCACCACCGGCGACCCCGGCGTGGTCATCAAGAATTTCGGCCAGCTGGTCACCGGCGGCAGCGTCGTGGTGGGCTTTGTTATCTTCTTCATCATTGTGCTGGTCCAGCTTATCGTCATCACCAAGGGCGCGGAGCGCGTGTCCGAGGTGGCCGCCCGCTTCACCCTGGACGCCATGCCCGGCAAGCAGATGGCCATCGACGCGGATTTATCCTCCGGCCTTATTGACGAGCAGCAGGCCCGGGTACGCCGGGAGAAAATCCAGAAGGAAGCGGACTTTTACGGCGCCATGGACGGCGCCACCAAGATCGTCAAGGGCGACTCCACCATGTCCATCATCATCACCCTCATCAACCTGGTGGGCGGATTGCTCATCGGCATGATAAGCCGGGGGATGGAGCCCATGGAGGCCCTCAGCTCCATCTGCATCCTCACCATCGGCGACGGCCTGGTGTCCCAGATCCCGTCCCTGATGATCTCCACCGCCACGGGCATGATCGTCACCCGCTCCGTGTCCGACGGCAGCCTGAACACCGACGTGGTGGGCCAGTTCACCGCCCAGCCCAGGGCGTTCACCACCACGGGCGTCATCCTGCTGTTCATGTCCGTCATCCCCGGCACGCCCACCATCCCCCTGATGGGGGGCGGCGTGGCGCTGGTGGGGGGCGGCGTGTTCCTCACCCGCAGGATGACATCCCAGCAGCAGGCGGCGGCAGCCGCCGCCCAGGCCCCCGCGGAAGTCCCCGAGCTGGCCGCGCCCAGCGAGAGCGACTATTACAAGGATATCAACAACGTCTATTCCCTGCTGTCGGTGGAGCCGGTGGAGATGGAGTTTGGCTACAGCCTCATCCCCCTGGTGGACGAGAGCCACGGCGGCAAGCTCATCAGCCGCATCGTCATCTTCCGGCGGCAGTACGCCCAGGACATGGGCTTCGTCATCCCCTCCATCCGGCTGCATGACGGCTCCACCCTTGGCACCAACCAGTACTCCATCCGCATCAAGGGCGAGGTGGTGGCTGAGGGGGAGATCCTGGTGGATTACTACCTGGCCCTGGAGCCCCCCAACCCCCTGGGGGAAATCGACGGCATCGAGACCATCGAGCCCGCTTACGGTATTCCCTCCCGGTGGATTCTGCCGGAAAACAAGGAGATGGCGGAGATCTACGGCTACAATGTCATCGATCCCCTGTCCGTCATGCTCACCCACCTGGCCGAGACGGTGAAAAAGCACGCCTACGAGCTGCTCAACCGCGCCGAAACCATCCGGCTGGTGGACAATTTGAAGCAGACCTCCCCCGAGCTGGTGGAGGAGGTCGTGCCCAATATCCTGTCCTACGCCAAGCTGGAGAAGCTGCTGCGCAACTTGCTCCAGGAGGGGGTGCCCATCAAAGATCTGGGCACCATCCTGGAGACCGCCGCCGAGGCGGTGGGGCAGGGCAGGGATATGGATATGGTCACCGAGCAGGTGCGCGGTGCCCTGGCCCGGACCATCACGAGGCGGTTCTGCGAGGACGGGCAGCTGCGGGTCATCACCCTGGACGCCGAGGTGGAAAAGAGGATCATCTCCTCCCTCACCCGCAACGAGCAGGGCGTATACCTGGCTATGGGCCCCGATTTGATGCAGACCATCATTTCCCAGCTGGCCGAGCACCTGAAAAAGTTCGGCGATCTGGCCCAGACGCCGGTTATCCTGGTCAGCCAGGTGATCCGGGGCTATTTCAGCAAGATGATTACCCAGTTCTATCCCAACGTGTATGTGCTGTCCTTCAATGAGATTACCAACAGCGTGCAGATCCAGGCCCTGGGCAATATCACCGCCGAGGCGCCCGCGCGGGCGGAGCGAAGGGCGGTGGGCACATGAGCGCCTCCACCCTTCAGCGAAGGTACACCGAAGCGGAGATTGAGGCCATGGCAACCCCGGATTTGCTCAGCCTCTACAAGCAGACCGGGGACGAGGAGCTGAAATGGCCTTTGGTTCTGCGGTACGAGGGGCTTATCAAAAGCGCGGCCCTCCAAATACGGGGCGTGTACAGCAGCTTCGCCCAGGTGGACGACATCGTCAGCGAGGGTATCCTCACCCTGCTCACCTCCATCGACAAGTTCGACCCGGACAAGGGCATCAAGTTTGAAACCTATGTGGCCAAGCGCATCCGGGGCATGGTCATCGACCTGGCCCGGAAGCAGGACTGGCTGCCCCGGAACATCCGGCAGCGGGCCAAGGAGATTGATTCCGCCGTCTCCCACCTGGCCAACGAACTGGGGCGGTTCCCCACCGACCAGGAGGTGGCCGGCCATCTGGGTATCCCTACCGACAAATACCAGAAGGAGGCCGCCCGGGTGGCGCTGAGCAACACCCTGTCTCTGGACGCGCTGATGGACGCGAGAGACCTGGAGGGGCATCGGTTTGAGGTTTCCAGCGAGGACCCCACCGTCCAGCCCGAGACTGTGCTGGAGGAGCAGGAGCTTCAGCAGACTCTGGCCCAGGGTATCTCCGCCCTCCAGGAAAACGAGCAGATTGTGCTGTCCCTCTACTATGAAAAGAACCTCCACATGAAGGAAATCGCCCAGGTGATGGGGGTGAGCGAACCCCGCATCTCCCAGATCCACTCCCGGGCTATCCAAAAGCTGCGGGACCACATGGGCGCTTACATGAACAGCGGGGCCTCCCCCAAATCCTCTAAAAAGCGGAAGAAGGCATGATGTAAGATGTTTAAAGGTTTCTACAACCTGACCTCCGGCATGGTCACCCAGCAGCAGCACCTCAACGTGGTGGGCAACAACATGGTGAATATCTCCACTGCGGGCTTTAAAGAAAGCCGCTATGCCGCCACCACCTTCGACGACGTGATGTATGCCCGGGTGGGGAACAAGGAGAAGATTTACACCGACATCGGCAGGCAGAGCTATATCAGGGCCAACAGCGAGATCAAGGTCCTCTTTGACCAGGGCATCCCGGAGCCCACCGGCATCCCCCTGGACTTTGCCATTATGGGGGAGGGGTTCTTTGCCGTCCAGACGGAGGACGGCGTGGCCTACACCCGGGCGGGCAATTTCTCCCTGGACGACGAGGGATACCTGTGCTTCCCAGGCGTGGGCCGGGTGCTGGACCCCCGGGGGCAGACCATCCAGCTGAACACCGATAAGCTATCGGTGGATGAACAGGGGGTTATATCCACTGAGGGGGGGGCTTTCCTGGGCCAGCTGGGGGTATACACATTCCCGGACATGGAGCAGGTGGAGTATGACGGGCGGGGTATGTTTACCGGCGAAGGGGCCCAGGCTGCCGCCGCCCCCACCATCTATTGGAAGTACCTGGAGCGCTCCAACGTGGACATGATCCGCCAGATGACCGAAATGCTCACATGCCAGCGCTCCCTCCAGAGCGCGGCCCAGGTGACCAAAATGTACGATGAGCTGATGAGCCACGTTTCCAGCGACATCGGCCGCATGTGAGAGAGGTGACATAAGCAGATGAATCAATCTTTCTATATCGGCGCGGTAGGCGCCCAGCAGCAGCTCCAGCGCCTGAATGTCCATGGGGATAACATCTCCAACGTGAACACCAACGGCTTCAAGGCCAACCGGGCCCACTTCTCCGCCCTGATCTACCAGGACCACCGGGGCGCGCTTGACGGCGCGGATACGCAGCTGCCCATGGGCGTGGGAGCCAACCTGCTCATGACTTCCACGGACTTTTCCCAGGGCGGGCCGGCGGACACCGGGCGCACCCTGGATTACTACATCGACGGGGCCGGGTTCTTCGGCGTAGTGGATTTGGCCACCGGGCAGGTCACATTCACCCGCAACGGGGCCTTCTACCTGTCCGAGCTGGTACGTGAAAGCGGCGAGGTGGACGAGGAAGGCGAGCCAATCATGGAGTCGGTCTACTGCCTGGGTGACGGGACGGGGCGTTTCGTGCTCAGCCGGCAGGGCGGCCTCATTGAGGTGGACGACCCGACGGAGGAGCTTCCCATCGGCATTTTCGACTACAGCAACTACAACGGCATGGAGCAGGTGCTGGACACCGGCTATTTGCCTGTGGATAAGAACGGGGATTTGTGGCTGGGCACCGGCAAGGCCGTCCAGGGCTATCTGGAGCGGTCCAACGCGGATCTGGCCGAGGAGCTTTCAAAGGTGATTGAATCCCAGCGGGCCTATGGCATGGCGCTGAAAATGGTACAGACCTCGGATGAGATCGAGACCACAATCAATAACCTGCGGGCTTGATAGGAGGGACGGCAATGGCAATTAAGAATTACGACGAGCTGAGTTCCCTGGAGCTGGATACTCTGCGGGAAATCGGCAGCATGGGCACCGGCAACGCCGCCACCGCCCTGTCCCAGATGTTGGGGCGGGAAGTGCGCATTACACTGCCTGAGGTGCGCATCATGGGCTACAACGAGGCCATTGAGTGGATCGGTGGCCCGGAGGAGATTACCGCCGGGGTGCTGGTAAAGATGGGCGGGCAGATCAACGGCATCATGCTCTCCTGCCAGCAGCTGGACTTTGTGAACATGGTGCTGGAAAGCGTTCTTCACCAGCGCATCGACGACTACGGCCAACTGGCGGATATGGAGAACTCCTGCCTCATTGAGGTGGGCAATATCATGATCTCTACCTTCATCAACGCGCTGAGCGGCCTGGCCGGGATGGATGTGACCCTTACGGTCCCCGCCTTCACCGTGGATATGCAGGGGGCGATCCTGGCCGTGCCCATGGCGGAATATGGCGGACAGTCCGACTACATTATGACCATCGGCGGAAATTTCGTATTTGACAATCAGGAGGTTCCCTGCCGCCTGCTGATGTCTCCGGACCTTCGGTCTCTAAATGCTCTATTGAGGAAGCTGGGCGTAAGCGATGAGTGACAAGCTGGTAATCGGAATCGCGGACATGAAGGTGGCCAAAGGGGAGGGCATGTTGGTTACCTACGCGCTGGGGTCCTGCATCGGCATCTGCCTGCACGACCCGGCCATCAAGCTGGGAGCTCTGGTGCACATTATGCTGCCGGTAAACATGGAAGCAGGGCGCAAAAACCCAATGAAGTACGCGGATACGGGAATCAGAGAGACCTTGAAGCAGATGGAGGCCATGGGGGCCCGCCGGGCCAGGATCACCGCCAAAATAGCCGGCGGGGCCAAGATGTTCGAGGTGGGCAGTTCATCCCTGGGCAATATTGGGCAGAGAAATATTGAAAGCGTTCACATGAATTTGAAAAAAGAGGGCATCCGCCTGCTCAAGGAGGATGTGGGCGGCTCGGTGGCCCGGACCCTGCTCTTTGACGTGAACAGCGGGCTGGGCTGTGTGCGCAGCTATGGCCGTGCGGAGCTGATTATCTGATACGCGTATGATGAAAGGGAGTGCATTGGAATGAGGGAAGAAAGCAAGCACGAGATTCTGCTGGAGTCCGGCACCAACGAGATCGAGATCATGAAGTTCACCATTGGCGGCAATCTGTATGGCATTAACGTGGCCAAGGTGCGGGAAATCATGATTTCCGCTCCAGTGAAGCCCATGCCCCACGCCCACCCCGCGGTGGAGGGGATTTTTAAGCCCCGTGACGCGGTGCTCACGGTGGTGGACCTGCCCAAATACCTGGGGGATGAACGGGAAAAGAATCCGAAAGATATTTTCATCGTCACCAATTTCAACAAGATGTTTATTGCGTTCCGGGTGCACACGGTGGACCGTATCAGCCGCATCTCCTGGACCGATATTCAGAAGCCGGATAAGACTGTCTCCGGCGGCGCGGAGAGCGTGGCCACCGGCATCGCCCAGTGCGACGGCGAACTGGTCACCATTCTGGACTTCGAGCGTATCGTGGCGGAAATTGCCCCGGAGACCTCCATCCAGATGTCGGAGGTGGAGCAACTGGGTCCCCGTGAACGCAACGATAAGCCCATCTGGGTGGCGGAGGACTCCATTTTGCTGAGCAAGATGATCGAGGACTCCCTGCGCAAGGCAAATTATGTCAACCTCCATATGTTCTCCAACGGCCTGGAACTGTGGGAGTCGCTGAGCGCGCTGCCCCAGGACGGTACGCTGGAGCGGGATGTGGCCCTGATCATCACCGACATTGAGATGCCCCAGATGGATGGCCACCGGCTGACCAAGCTGGTGAAGGACAGCAGCCGGTTCAAGGAGATCCCCCTCATCATCTTCTCCTCCCTTATCAGCGAAGAGATGCGCCGGAAGGGCAGAGACCTGGGGGCGGATGAACAGCTTACCAAGCCGGAGATCGGGCACTTGGTGGACGTGATGGATCACCTCCTCGCGCGCCAGGGCAAGACCAGAGGATAAGGACAGGAGGCAGCTATGAGCGGCAAATATATCGTGCGGCAGCCCATTAAGGACGCTGAGGGGAATACAATCGGACATGAGATCCTGTATCATGGTGCGAATCAGGCTTTCAGCAGTGACAATTCCACTTCCAGCGCGGAATTTGCCGCCGCAAACACTATTTACAGTTTTCTGACCCAGAACAGCCCCAAGGTGCTGAAGGGGACGCTGAACTTTATGACCTTCACCACCATGCTGCTGATGAAGAAAACCCCGCGGTTGTTTGACAAGAGCGACCTGGTCATCCAGATTGACGACGCGGTGATTATCCACCCGCTGTCCATGCACCTGGTTCAGCAGTATGTCCGGGAGGGCTACCGCATCGCGGTGAACGACTTCCAGTTCACCCCCCGGTACCTTGCCCTGCTGGACGACATCCACTTTATCAAAATCAGCGTCAAGACCGCAACCGAGGTCACCATCCGCAACACGGTGGAGGTGGCCCACAGCATGAATATCAAGTGTATTGTTACCCATATTGAGGACGCGCGTACTTATGAGCGGGCGGTGGCCCTGGGGGCGGATGGACTGGAAGGCTCCTATGTGGCGGGCAAGCTCACCACCAAGGCCCACAGCAGCGCCTATATCCAGAGCAATTTCTTCCAGCTCATGGTGGCCGTCACCCGGGACGAGCCCAACGTGGAGGAGATTGAGCAGATGATCGCCGCCGACGCCAGCCTGTCCTACGGCCTGCTGAAAATGGTCAACTCCGCCTACTTTGCCCTGCGCCACCGGGCTACCACCATCCGCCAGGCGATCATGACCCTGGGCCTGGGACAGCTGAAGCAGTGGATCTACCTGCTCAGCGCCAGCAACGCGGAAAATGAGGTGGACACTGGTTCCGAGGAGTTCCTGAAGCGCTCCTTCCTGCGTGCCAATTTCTGTAGTGAGTTGATGAATTACGCTAAGAATATGCCCATTTCCAAGTCGGAAGGTTATCTGATGGGAATGTTCTCTACGTTGAACTACCTGATTGACGCGCCGCTGGAGGACATCCTGGCGGAGGTGCCGGTGGCCGATGAGATCAAGGCCGCCCTGCTCCATCACGAGGGGCGCTGCGGTATGCTGTACGACCTGGTTCTCAGCTACGAGTGCGCCGACTGGGAGAAGATTACCAGCCTGGCGGAGGAGCTGGGCATCCCCGACAATATGATGACCAGCGTGTACTTTATCTGCATGGAAAACGTGAACACCCTGTGGGAGCAGCTCACCAACCCTTATCCCCAGCAGCTCCCCCCCTTGGAGGAGGGGGAAGAGGACACCGAAGGGTAGTCAAAAAAACTCTGGCGGATGGATATCCATCCGCCAGAGTTTTTGATTTTCTCAGGCCCGGCTGTGGTGAGGGGTCTCATGGACCGCCTTGCACGCCTGAAGCAGCTGGGCGGTGATGTCGCTGCTGAACTTGCCCTCATATACCGTCAGACGGGGCACCCGGTCATTGGGTTCCAGCACCACGTACTTAGGGGGCAGGTGGTTGAGGGTGTAGGCCTTTACGTCTTCCATGCATCGCTTGCAGGTGCAGAGGCCGAACATCTGCACATACTTGGGGGCTTTCTCCTCCACCAGGACCTGCATCACGTTGATGTAGCCGGGGTTTTCCGGCTCCAGGAACTGGCGGGCGGGCTCCTCTGGGGCGGCTGGGACAGGCGGCTCCCCTGCGGGGGCGGTGGGGGCGGATTCAGGCTGGGGCTCCGATTCCAGGCTCGGCTGGGGTTTCGGTTCCGGCTGGGGCACGGGCTGCTGGGGGGCGAGCTCGCCCTCCAGGGCGTCCTCCAGGGCGTTTTTGATCTGCACCGACACTGCGGCATCGGGAGCCATGGAGGTGACAATGGGGGGGACAGCGGCGGCGGGGGCCGGCTCCTGGACGGGGGCGGCGGCGTCCGTCTTCTTGCTGAGCAGGTTCATCACCCGCGCGGTTTTGCTGGTTTTGTCGTTCTTGGACATAATGGCGATACTCCTTACTTAGTTGAAAAATTTAGAAATATACTTCTGCCGGAAGGTGGGCTTGGGCCGGGGGAAACGGTCCCCCGCCACCGCGTCCACAATGTCCAGGAAGTCCTGGGCGGGTCGGGAATCGGGCTGGTAGGTGAGCACCGTCTGCCCATGGGCAGGGGCCATGGCCACCCCCACCCCCCGGTGGATGCGGGTCTGGAACACCTTGCTGCCCAGCTGGCCGGCCACCTCCTCGGCCAGCTCCAATATGTCCTTGGACAGGGTGAGGCGGCCGTTAAACTTGTTGAGAAGGATGCCCAGCACCTTCAGCTGGGGATTGTAGGTGGATCGGACGGTCTCGATGGTCTCCTGAAGCTGGGTGATGCCCACCAGGCTGAGTACCTCGGCCTCCATGGGGACAATGAGCCCGTGGGAAGCCACATAGGCGTTGACGGTGAGGATATTCAGGGCGGGCGGGGTGTCGATGATCACGAAGTCGTACTGGGAACGGACGGTGGAGAGCTGGTCGCTGAGCATGAACTCCCGGCGGGGGACGGTGAACTCCACTTCGGCGGCGGACAGCATAATGTCCGAGGGCAGCACGTCCCCATACTCTGTGGATACGATGGCCTGTTCCAAGGAACAGGCGCCCTTCAACACATCATAGACGGTGCTTCCCGTGCCAATGTCCAGGCCCAGGTTAAAGCCCAGATTGCCCTGGGGGTCCAGATCCACCCCCAGAACCCTGGCCCCGCGCTGGTGGAGGCCGCAGACCAGAGCGGCGGAGGTGGTGGTCTTTCCCACGCCTCCCTTTTGGTTGGTGACGGCAATGATTTGAGTCAAGGAATATTCCCTCCCTTTCACAAAAACTTGGGGAAAAGTCTTAAGTTTAATATACTACAGGTCGATAAAAAAGAACAGAGGTACAGCGAAAAAACTGTAAAAAAATTTTTAAAAATTTCTCCGGCGAACATGCTGTGGACAGGGCAATCTGCCCATGGTTTTTTGGAAAGGAGCGGTTCAGCATGGCATCTATTACCAGTTTAAGTAACAGCAGCTACAATACCAGCAGTATCTATGGGAATCGGAACGTGCTCAGCGGCCTGGCCAGCGGCATGGACACCGAGTCCATGATTGAAAACGCGGTCTCCGGCATCAAGCTGAAAATTGAAAACCTGGTGAAGAGGCGCACCAAAATTGAGTGGCAGCAGGAGGCATACCGCAGCATCATCGACAAGGCGGTGAACTTCAACAACAAGTATACGTCCTACTCCTCCAAGACCAACCTGCTCAGCCAGAGTTTTTTCAACAGCGCGGTGAACACCACCGTCAACGGCACCTATAAGGACAAGATTACCGCCAGCGGCAAGACGACCAGCGACATCAAGATCAACGGCGTGAAGCAGATGGCCAAGGCCGCCACCTATACCGTTTCCGGCCTGGGCGGGGGCCTGGGGGATATGTCCTCCGTCACGGGCAAGGACTTCGACGTCACCAAGAGCCTGGATGTGAGCACCGTGTCCGGCACCCTCTCCTTCCAGTACGGCGGCACCAACGGCGCCACCTTCGACATCAGCTTTGACGAGCTGGAAAACCTGAACGAGATGGAGGGGGCCAGCAGCGCGGAGAAGCTGGCCAACGCCATCAACAAGAAGCTGGGCGAGATCACCTACACCTATACCAAGAACGGCTTCCAGGAGACCACCACCGCGGACAAGGCCATCAAGGTGGAGGTGGACCCGACCGGCGTTATCAAGTTCAAGGATGGGCTGGGGAACGGCAACAATGTGGAGATCAGCAGCGCCAGCGGCAAAATCGAGGCATACACGGGCAAGGGCGGGGGCAAGGACGTTATGAAGGCCCCCAGCGACCTGACCAAGAAGATGGCCGCCAGCGAATACCTGGGCGGCACCCGCAGCGAGGACGGCAAGTGGTCCGACGGCAAGGAGCTGGGCGTCACCTTCAACGGCACCACCAAGCGGATCAGCATGTCCGAGGTGATGGAGAGGGCGGAGGAGCTGCTGAAGGACAAACCCGACGCCACCGACGAACAGAAGAACACCGCTTTCAAGGACGCCCTCCAGGCCGAGCTGGACGACGCTTTCGGCAAGGGCAAAATCTCGGTGGACAACAAAGACGGCAAGCTGTCCTTTAAGACCAAGGAGGGCTCCACCCTGAGCCTGGGCGGCTCCGCCGCGGAGGCGCTGGGCTTTGAGAGCGGGGATTCCAACTTCATCAATCCGGCCAAAAAGCTGTCCGACATTTTCGGCGATAAGGGCGGGGATATTTTCACCCAGGAAAACCGCCTGAAGGGGGCGGGGGGCGCCACGGAACACAAGCGCGCCGACGGCACCTCCTACTACCTGGACAAGGCGGGCAACCGGGTGGACAAGGACGGCTACCGGGTGGATAACGACGGCAAGGCGCTGTATGACTTTGAGATCAACGGGGCCCACATCAACGTCACCGAGGACACCACCCTGGAGAACCTGATGAACTCCATCAACTCCAACGTCAACGCGGGGGTGAAGGTGAGCTACTCCAAGCTGACCAACGAGTTCAAGTTCACCGCCACCGAGACGGGGGCCAACAGCAAGATCGAGTTCGGCGGGCTGGCCAAGAGTATGTTTGCCAATGCCCAGGGCCGTAGCGTTAATGATAAGTTTTCCGATGTCTATGGTTTTGTGGCGGCGGGGAATGATCTTGGCTTCCAGATAGAGGGCGTGGGTATATACAGTTATGGCGCACTTAATGAGAACAGCACGATACAGGATGTTGTGGATGAGCTGAACTCAGATCTTACGCTGAATTGGGATATGACTGCGTCCTATGATGAACTCACAGGCCAGATTAAAGTAATCAACGATAGGACCGGCAAGACGGTTGACTTTAAGATGGTGGACAGGAATAATAATGACAAAGAATATGATCTCCCTGACTTTGGCGCATCCTACACCGCCGGGCAGGACGCCATCATGGACGTGGAGATCAACGGCAAGCGGTTTGAGAACCTCACCCGGGCCAGCAACAGCTTCGACATCGACGGGCTGACCATCAACGTGAAGGGCGAATTCACCACCGGCGTGGACAAGGACGGCAAGCCCGAGGAGGCCATCAGCTTTACCACCACCACCGACACGGACAAGATCGTGGACGTGATCCGGGAGTTTGTCAACGACTACAACGAGATGGCCACCGAGATCAAGAATGCCTACTCCACCATGCCCGCCCAGAAGTCCAACGGCGCGCGCTATGACCCGCTCACCGCCGAGCAGGAGGACCAGTACTCCGAGAGCGAGCTGAAGGCCTATAACGAGAAGGCCAAGCAGGGCATTTTGTTCGGCGACTCCACCCTGTCCAGCATGTACAGCAAGCTGCTCTCCGCCATTACCCCCGGCGGCGCGGACGGCCAGACCCTGCGGGAGATCGGCATCGGCACCAGCTACAGCAACGGCATGACCACCATCAGCCTGGACGAGGATAAGCTGCGCGCCGCCCTGGAGAGCGACCCGGACAAGGTGCGCACCGCTTTCACCAAGACCCGCGAGGGCGGCTCCTCCAGCGACGGGCTGATGCAGACCATGCAGAACACCCTGAACAACTATGTCAAGACCACCGGCGAGCCCAAGGGCGTGCTGATTACCCGGGCGGGCTCCATAAAGGCGCCCACCTCCCTGAACAGCAACAGCCTGAAGAGCCAGATGGACAGCATCGACAGCCAGATTGACCGCTGGACGGATAAGATGTCCGCCCAGATTGACCGCTACACCACCAAGTTCAGCCGCCTGGAACAGCTGATCGCCGAGATGAACTCCCAGACCTCCGCGATGATGGGCCTGATGGGCGGGCAGGGCGGTTACTAACCCAAAACACCGACCAAGAAGGAGTCAAGCATGGATTTCAAAGGCTACCAGGGCTACCAGGGCTATAAGGAGCAGGGGATTAATGAGATGTCCCAGGGCGAGCTGCTGCTGCTGTTGTACGACGAGCTGGTTAAGCGGCTGCTCCGGGCGGGCCTGGCCCTGGACAAGGCGGACTACGACTTGTTTGAGGCGAGTGTGGACCGAAGCCTGGACATTATCCGCTATCTGGACGACACCCTGGATATGCAATATCCCATCAGCCGGAACCTGAACCGCCTGTATGACTACTTCAGCTTTGAGCTCAACCGGGTGAAAGCCGGGCGGAACAGGACTGAGCTGGACCGGGTCAAGACCATGGTGAACGAGCTGCGCGACACCTTCCGGGAGGCCAACAAGACCGCCGGACAGGAGCTGGCCGGGGCTGAGGCCGCCCCGGCGGGCGCCGGAGCGGAGGGGTGAGCCATGGAGGAAAAAACGGTGATGGACGCCCTGGTCCAGATGAAACGGACGGGGAACCTGCTCAATGAGCTGCTCGACCTGACCCGGCAGCTGGGGGAGTCCATTGACCGCAACGACCAGGTGAGCACCCAGATGCTGATCGCCATGCGGGAGGAGCCGCTGGGCAAGCTCCAGGCGGCGGACAAGGCGCTTCGGGAACAGCTGGAGGCGCTGGACGACCGGGAAGAGGCCGGGCAGCTGGCCGCCATCCTCAACGGCGGGAGCGCGGGGGACGACGCGGGGCGGACGGTAAAAATGCTGTGCGACCAGGTGGCGCTGAACCGGCGAAGGCTCAAGCAGGTGACGGATTTGGACCGGGTGCTGAACCAGCGGATCGCGCGGGAAAAATCCGCGTATCAATAGCAAAACACAATAAAATATCGGCCCGGTGATTCACCGGGCCGATATTCCGCGAAATCAAGGGTCAGGCGCGGGGAGCCGACAGAATCCAGAGCGGCGCCCCGTGATCCCGGGCGGAGGACAGCTCATCCAGGATGAGCTGGGGGTCCCAGGTCTGGAGGCTCCGCTCCAGGCTGTTAGGGTCGGCCACCAGCACATCGCCGCTGAGGGTTACCCCCCGGATGAGAATAAAGTGGCCGCCGGTGGTGAAGTGGCCCTTGCCCATCAGGGCCACCAGCATGTCCTTGGAGCGCAGGGCCCGGCGCAGCGCGTCCGGGGTGCGGCCGGTGAAGGGCTCCGCCTCCAGCCCGAAGTCCTGGGCAATGCCCTGGACGATGGAGTGGTAGGACCCGCTTCTCCTGGCCCAGTAACCGTGATCCACTGCCCAGGAGGCCATTTGGGCCGGGTCTGTGTCGGTATCCGTCATGCTGGCCACGGCCATGGCCATGGCCGTGGGGCCGCAGCCATAAGGGCCGATGGTATCGGTGCCATAGGGCTGTTCGGCCCAGGTTTCGTCCGACTGGCAGAAATAAGTAACGGTGACGGTCCCCCCGGTGAGCAGCTGCTTCCCGTCCGCCTCCAGCACCTCGGTGAGGGGCGGTTCGGTGGCCGGGGGAAGGGAATCCTCCGGGGGCGGGGACAGCTCCGGTTCTGGCTCCAACGGCGGAGGGGGTGGGGCGGTGAGTTCTTCCCAGAAAGCGGCCACCTGGCGGGCGGCGCTTTGAACGGCCCGGCCAGCCAAGGCGGCGGTATCGCGGCAAAACCGGCCGACGGCATCCAGCCCGGCGCGTCCGGCATCGGCCACTGCGGCGGCCGCCTGCCGGGCCGGGGCGGTGATGCGCTCGTAGGTCTCCGGGGCGAAATGGCTGCAGGCCGCCAGCTCCGCCGCGCCGATGCACAGCACCGCCAGCAGTACAATCAAGACCAGCTTGAAACCCGGACGCTTGAAACCGCCGTCCCGTTTCATTTCCCCACCTCCCCTCGGAATTTTACGGATGCCCCTATTATAACAGAAATCGAGCTTTTTTCAATGGAAAGATTCATATTGCAACCAATGCCAGGAGAAGCCTATGCCCACCATTGAGTTAGAGAACGTTTCAAAATTTTATAGGCGCAGCCGCAGGAGGCGCAACGCGGTCCATCAGGACAAGGGCGTGGAGGATGTGGCCCTGACCATCCGGCAGGGGGAATTTGTCTTTGTGGTCGGCGGCAGCGGCGCGGGAAAGAGCACCCTGCTGCGGCTGATTACCGGGCAGACAAAGCCCAGCCGGGGCAAGGTGTATGTGGACCACAAAGACCTGAACGGCGTAATGAAGCTCAGCCGGAACCGGGCGGCAATTCTGTTCGGAAAGATCTGGCAGGATCCTACCCTTATCCGCAAAAAGACCGTGGGGGAGAATTTGGCGCTGGCTTCCCAGATCGCCTTGGGCAAGGAAAACCCCAGGCTGGTGGATATCCGGGTCAAAAAGGTGCTGGGCCTTGTGGGAATGCGGGGCGCGGAACCCAAGTACCCCGTAGAACTGTCCATCGGCCAGTGCCGCCGGGTGGAACTGGCGCGGGCCATGATCGGCAGCCCGCCCATCCTGGTTTTGGATGAGATTACTGCCAACCTGGATGACGACTGTATCTGGGATACCCTCCACCTGCTCAACGACATCAATCAAAAGGGAACTACGGTCATCATGGCCACCCACGACAGCCAATATGTGAACATTCTGCGCCGCAGGGTGATTACCATGAGCGACGGACGTGTGCTGGACGACGTTCAAAAAGGAAAATACGGCGATGTGCTGGAGCGGGAGCGCAAGGCGGCGCTTCTGCCCAAGTTCAGAACCGATTTGATATAGAAATCCACAGTCAAGAAATTTAGGAGGAAAGAGTCCATGATTAAAAACATGAAGATCAAGAAGAGTCTGATCCTGGGGTTCGGTGTCACAATCGTTGTCTCCGTGGCCATCATCATCACGTCTATCATCCTGATGACCATGCAGAAGGGCCAGTACAATGATATTCTGGATGATTATGTCGGCGCCAACAGCATTGTGTTCGAATGCCGCGTTGACTACAACATCGCTGGGCGCAGCCTGCGCGACGCAGTGCTGGGCGGAGACCTGTCCAATCTGGACACCACTACCCAGAAGGTGGGCGAGCTGAAGGAGCGCTTGGACGAGCTGGAGAAGATTTATCCTCTGGAGAGCAAGGCCGAGCTGAACGCTTTCGTGGACACCGTAGAGGCGTGGGAGGTGGAGGCCGAGAAAATTGTCAGCGTGGCTCGCAGCAATACCGCCGAAAGCCGTACCGAGGCCGCCAGCATGATCGCCACCTCCTGCTCCCCCAGGCTGAAGGAGGCCGCTGAAAAGGGCGACGCCCTGGCCGCCACCCTCCAGAAGGCTCAGAAGGATATTATCAGCCGTCAGGATCTCACCTCCAATATCGCCATCGGCATCATCCTGGGCGTGATGGTTGTCGCCACCATCATCGTGATGCGTATCGCCCTGATTATCATCAAGAGCATTGTGGTGCCTGCCGAGCAGGTCCATGTGGCCCTCACCGGCTTCAGCGAGGGCAAGCTGGACATCCCCGTGGACTACCAGAGCACCAGTGAGCTGGGCGATATGTGCGACGCTCTGCGTACCAGCCAGCACGTCCTCAGCGAGGTTATCAGCGACGAATGCCGCCTGCTGGAGGAGATGGGCAACGGCAACTTTGACGTGCGCACCAAGGATGAAAAGATGTATGTGGGCGCTCTGAGCAGCGTGCTCACCTCCGTCCGCGCCATCAACCGCAGCCTGTCCGACGCCCTGTCCCAGATTAACCAGAGCGCGGAGCAGGTGTCCGCAGGCGCCGAGCAGGTGTCCACCGGCGCCCAGTCCCTGGCCCAGGGCGCCACCGAGCAGGCCAGCGCCGTGGAGGAGCTGTCCGCCACCATCGCCGAGATCTCCAACAACTCCCGCAAGAACGCCGAAAACAGCGAGCAGGCCATGTCCCACGCCAACGACGCCAGCGGCAGCCTGAACGAGAGCTCCGAATACATGCAGCAGATGGTGTCCGCCATGGAGAAGATTTCCGACTCCTCCTCCGAGATCGGCAAGATCATCGCCACCATTGAGAACATCGCCTTCCAGACCAACATCCTGGCCTTGAATGCCGCCGTGGAAGCCGCCCGCGCAGGCAGCGCCGGCAAGGGCTTCGCCGTGGTGGCCGACGAGGTGCGCAACCTGTCCGCCAAGTCCGACGAAGCGGCTAAGGCCACCAAGGAGCTCATCGACCGCTCCATCGTGTCCGTCAAGGAGGGCAACGAGATCGTGCAGAAGGTGTCCGTGGCGCTCCAGGCCACCAACGAGCGCGCCGGCTTGGTGATGTCTTCCGTCCAGCAGATTGCCAAGGCTGCCGAAGAGGAGTCCGAGGCCATCGCCCAGGTGACCGAGGGAATCGACCAGATCAGTTCTGTGGTGCAGACCAACTCCGCTACCAGCGAGGAGTCTGCCGCCGCCAGCGAGGAGCTGTCCAGCCAGGCCGCTTTGATGAAGGAGCTGCTGGCCCGTTTCAAGCTGCGCCAGGACGGTTTCATGCCTAAGGCCCAGCCCGCTTACAGTGCCGCCGCCCCCTCCTCCTATGAGGAGAGCTATGAGCCCGCCGCCGGCGGTTCCGCCGCCAGCGTGTTCAGCAAGTACTAAGCAGCAACCAAACAGGCTGCCAGGGGGCGGCAGTCATGCCGTCCCCTGGCAGCTTTTATGACCGGCTAAGCCGCAGCAAGAGAGGAGCGGACCTATGGCAGAATGGAAGGTCCAGGACAAGGATCTGATTTTCGCCCTGGATATTGGAACGCGCAGTGTGGTGGGCGTAGTGGGCCGGCCGGTGGGCGACCGGCTGAAGGTGCTGGATGTGGAGATGGCCGAGCACGGGAAACGGGCCATGATGGACGGCCAGATTGATGACATCAAGCAGGTGGGGGCTTTGGCCCGGACGGTGACGGAACGGCTGGAGGGCCGTTTGGGTATCCGGCTGGAGCGGGTGAGCGTGGCCGCCGCAGGGCGGGCCCTGCGCACCCAGAAGGGGTCCTTTACGCTGGAGCTGCCCGAGGAGCAGTCCATTGATGCCGAACAGATTGGCGCGTTAGAGGCCGGGGCGGTGTCCGCTGCGGAGGAGGCGCTCCAAAACGATGGCGCTGACCGCCGCCAGATGTTCCTGGTGGGCTATACCGTGGCCCAGTACCGGCTGGACAACTACCCCATGAATAACCTCCAATTCCACACCGGGCGCCGGATGGAGGCCGATGTGGTGGCCACCTTCCTGCCAGGCGAGGTGGTGGAGAGCCTGTATGCCGCCATGCGCGCCGCAGGCCTCCAGGTGTCCAGTATGACGTTGGAGCCCATCGCGGCCATGAACGCGGCCATTCCAGCCGAGCTGCGGCTGTTGAATCTGGCGATGGTGGACATCGGCGCGGGCACCACCGACATCGCCCTGTGCCGGGACGGCAGCGTGGTGGGCTATACCATGGCCACTGTGGCTGGGGACGAGGTGACCGAGGCCATTATGCGCTCCTTCCTGGTGGATTTTAAAACGGCCGAGCAGGTGAAGCGGGCCATTGGGGAGAGCGACGACCTGATCCGCTGCCGGAATATTTTGGGCCAGGAAGAGCGCATTGCCGCTGCCGAAGTGGTCCAGGCCATCCAGGAGCCTATGAACCGGCTGGCGGACGCCATTGCCAAGCAGATCTTGAGCGTCAACGACGCCGCCCCCTCCGCCGTATTCCTGGCGGGCGGCGGCAGCAGGCTGACCGGGCTGCGGGAGAAGGTGGCGGAAAAGCTGGAGATGGACGACAGGCGGGTGGCCATCGCGGGGAACAATTTCGCGCTCTCTGTGTTTTCCGACAGCGTGGAGTTGGAGAAGCCGGAGTATGCCACCCCGCTGGGCATCGCCATATCGGCGGGCCTGGGGCTTTTAAACGACAGCTATGTGGTCACCCTGAACGGCCAGAGCGCCAAGCTGTTTCGTAACGGGGTGCTCACCCTGCGGGACATTTTGCTGATGAACGGCTACAGCTATGGCGATATGGTGGGAAAGACGGGAAAGAGCTTGAGCGTTACCCTGGACGGCAAGCGGCTGGTGTTCCGCGGGGAGCCCGCGGTCCCCGCTGTGCTGCGGGTGAACGAGGAGGAGGCCGCGCTGTCTACCGTCATTCACGCCGGAGACCATATCCGTTTCGTGCCCGCGCGGCATGGGGCGGAAGCCAGCCGCACCGTGGCGGAACTGCTGGGCCCTGAGTTTTACGGCAAGGTGATGGTGAACAATTCCCCGGCCTCCATGGACACGCAGCTGGGCCAGGGGGACGTGGTGCTCACCCTGCGGCAGACGCCTCCCACCCCCCGGCGGGAGGCTGTGCCGCCGGCGGTCCGGCCGCCGGTGACGCCCACGGAATCCCCGGTGAGGCCCTCTTCCCTCAGCGGCGAGCTGCACATCAGCCTGAACGGCGAGCCGCTGACCCTCCCGGCCAGGGAGGATAGGGGCGCTTATCACCTGATGGATCTGCTGGAGTATTCCGGTATCGACTTTGAGCACTTGGACAGGGCGGTGCGCCTGGAGGTCAACGGCGTAGAGCGGGGCTTCCAGTATACGGTAAAAGCACAAGACCGTGTGACCATTTCCCTGATTTAATAGCATAGACGCAAGAGGTGTTGTTTCCATGCCGATAGGAAAAGCAAAGGGCCCCAAGGCGCCCAAGGAGAAAAAAACCAAAAAGGAAAAGCCGCCCAAGGAAAAAAAGGTTAAAAAGGGCAAGGGCGGGCCGGGGCCGGAGGCAGTGGACGAGGCTGGCCAGGAAAAAAAGAAGAAGTTCCCAATTCTAATGCTCATCCCGGCGGTAGTTATCATCGCCGCGGCGGTCATTATCTTTGTCTTTGTTCTGCCGGGGCGCAATGCGGACAAGGATCCGGACGCCACAGTGTCGGTAGAGCCGGAGTCCCCGGTGCTGCCCACTGAGCTGCCGGTGGGCGATGAGAAGGTGCCGGGCATGGTGCTGGAGGCGGACGAGTTCGCGGCCCAAGCCGTGCTGGCCAAGACCATTACTTACACCTATACCGACCTGGTAGACAGCGGCAAGGCGGCGGAGACCTATGTAAAGCAGCTGAAAAGTGCTGACCCCAGGTATTATGTGGTGGATGAAGAGCTTGTCCGCCAACGGGAGCAGCCGGATTTCAAGACCGGGGAGGGGATGGTGCTGATGGCCCGGAACCTGCCCAAGCCGGAACCGGAGGTTGTGGAGAGCGCTGCGCCGGAGGGCGAGGAGAGCGGTCAGCCGGAGGGGTCGGAGGCGCCCCAGTCCCCGCCGCCGGAGGAATCGGCGGAGCCGGTGGACGAGACGCCGGATATGGTGATTACGGTGCGCATATCCTGGTCGCCGGGCCAGTGTGTGGTCACAGCGGATGAAATTCTTGGCAAGGTTACTGCGCCGCCGCCGGACACCACCGGCAGCATGGGCCAGCGGCCTATAGGCCAGCAGGGCGCCCAGGACCGGATTTCCAGCATGACGCCTGCGGAGCTGGGGCTGCCGGGGGAATCCATGGATCAATATGTGGTGTTCCCCATTGACGGCGTTGAGATGGTGGATGATGTGGCCTGTATCCGCGTCAATGTCTACAGCAGAGAGGATGGAACCAATCGGTTTATGGGTGGTTATCTGGTGAGTTCCGATGGGCTCCACCTGTACCGCCAGGATCCCAGCACCGATGAGATCGAAATTCTGAAGTGACCTGCGCGATTAAGCTATGGAAAACCGCTGAGGGAGCGCGCTCCCTCAGCGGTTTCCTATTCCTGGACAGGGGCAAGCCGCATATGTTCCACGCTGCCGGAGAGGCAGAGGGCTTCCCCTTTTCGGACGGATGGGGCGCAGGAGAGAAAGACAGGGGAAAGGATTCCCTCCAGCATAGGGACAGTGGAGCGGGGGGAGAGGGCGTTTCGGGGGGTGAGTGCCCGGGCCAGCTCCGGGGCCACCCGGACCACGTTTAAGCCGTATTCCCGGGCCAGGGCTGCGACCTGCTTGGCGGTGATGTCCACGCGGGAGGGCTCGTCCAGGGGTTGGAAGCCCACAAGCCCGCTGAACCGGCCTGTGATCTCCCGGAGCACGCCGGAGCGTGCCAGGGCGTGCCGGGCGGTCTCATCGGCCTGAAACAGCTGCCGCGCCAGTGCGGCGGGGGTGGTGGGGAGGGCGCTGTCCTGGCCCGGAGCGGCGGAAGAAGCCTGGGGCGGGGCAAAGCCCAGCCGCCGGGCGCCGGACAGGTCGGTGTTGGTGGTAAACAAAAGGATGCAGCGGCGGAAGTCCAGCTCCCGGCTGCCCTGTTTGTCCTCCTGCCGGGCGGTACAGCGGCCTTCATCCAGGATGGACATGAAGACCTTAATCACCTCCGGGTGGGCTTTATCCAGCTCGTCAAACATGAACACGGTGTGGGGGCAGCGGCGCACCGCCTCCAGCACCGGCGGATCGTCATAGCCCACGTAACCGGGGGGCGCGCCGGTGAGGCGGTAGGCGGAGTGGGCTTGGGTAAAGGTGTTGAGCTCGGTCCATACCAGGCGGTAGCGCTCCTCCCCCACGCAGTGGTTAAGGGCCGGGGCAATGGCCTTGCCCAGCTCCGATTTGCCTACCCCGGTGGGGCCGTAAAAGATGAGGGAAAGGGGGCGCTGCGGCTCCCGTTTGCAGGCGTGGGCCCACAGCTTGAAGGCGGCGGCCATCACGGCCCGCTCCTGGCCCAGAATCCGGTGCTGGAGATATTGATTCAGCGATTGAAAAGAAGCGGGCATGGGGGAGGGGCCACCCAGCGTCCGAAGGCAGTCCGCCATGGGCTGGAAGCTGGGAAAGCGCTGAATGCTCCCCTGGGCAAAGAAGCGGCGCAGGCGGGGATCGCTACCGGAATAGGCCACGGCGGGACGAAAATAGAGCAGGTAGCCTGCCCTGTCCCGCCAGAAGCCCAGCCCTGTCTGTCCGGGCCTGCAGCCCGGCGGCATTTGGCAGGGGGAAAATTCATAGCTGCGCCCAAGTCCGGCGCAGACATCCACCCGCTGCTGAAGCAGGGCAGAGTGGCCGGAGAGACAGGCGCAAAATTGGGAAAAATCCATGAGACGGCCTCCGCAGTACGGTTTTTCCGTGATTATACCCATGCGGCAGTGAAATCAACCGAAAAGGGCATAAAAAAGCCGGCCCACAGGCCGGCTTTTTGGGTTCAGGCGTACACGTCAATGTACTGTCCTTTGGCGGGGGCAGGGACGGCCTCAAGCATCTTCATCAGCTCCTGGCCAGCCAACTCCTGAGAATCCATCATCTTTTTAGTGACGGCCATGGAGTAGTTGGTGGCGAAGGAAGCCGCGCTCATGCCCATGGCCATGCTGGCGATGGACTCCATCATAGGTCAGTCCTCCTTTCCCTCCGGTGGAACCGGGGTTGGTGCGGGGGTTTTGGCGGGAGGAACACCGGGATCGTCCCGCCTATGGTCCAGCACGCCGCCCAGCAGGTCCAGAAGATCGGCGGGGGTTCCCTCTTCCATGGCGGAATCCCGGTTGGCGGCGGTGGCGGTTACCAGCTCGCTGCGCAGGATGGGGACATCCTCCGGGGCGGCAATGGCCAAGCGCACCCGCGTACCGTCCACCGAGACGACCCGGATGGTGATATCCTCGCCGATGACCAGGGCCTCGCCGGCTTTGCGTTGCAGGATCAACATGGCGCGCCCTCCTCTGTGCCGAATTGGGCCAGGGAGTGGCGCATCTCGTAGACGTCCGACTCCAAAATGACCTGCCGGGCGGCCCGGGTTTCCGGATTGATGGCAACAGGGCACTTCAGATTGACGGTACTGTCGGAGACAGGCTTCTTCACCACACACAACACATAGAAACCCAGCTCCTGGCTGTCGGACACGCCCAACTCCTCCAATTCCTGGGGCTGGAGGACGGGGTCGTATTCGGGCAGAAGGGCAAAGGGATCCATGGCCACAAAGGCCAGTGCGGGTGTGTGTGCACTCTGGAAGCACAGAAGGGTGCCGGAACTTCCCTCGAAGGGCAAAAGGAGAAACTCCCGTTCTCCTTCAAATCCGAAGGGGCCGGCGGTAAAATGGAGGAGATCCTCCTCCAGATATTCGATTTCACCGAAATATTTGGTATACAGCTTCACGAAAACCTCCATGCGCGATGGGCGCTGGGCAGGCGCGGAGGTATTACGCCTCCACGTCTACGGGCGTATAGTTGGGATCGGAGGACGGGGGCACGTAAATAGGGCCGCCCACGTACTTGATGAGCACATCGGGCTGCTGCTTGACGGTCAGCTCAATGTCGCCAGGTGTGAACTCAAACTGTGGTTCATTCATCCGCCAGTCGAAATTCAGCTTATCCATCTCATAGCGGATATGCATCTCTCCCGGATCCCAGGTGATCTCCGGGGGAACGGAGGGGAGGAACTCCAGGCCCACATTGGGCTTGTAATTTTTCATGGTTGCGTCGGCCGCGAATTTTGTAATCATGTCCTGCCCGATTTTTGCCTCCAGAAGCATCTGCCCCTGCTGGGCGTAGGTGGCGGTGGCGGTGTAGGAGGCCTGCTGGCCCTGTTGGGCATACTGCTCCACAGAGCGCATGGCAGTGGGGACCACAGAATTGCGGGCCTCGAAGGTGTCGATGTTCAGCTTGATGGGCCGGCTCTTGATGCTCAGCCCGCCGTCCCCTCGGGAAATCTCCAGGTCTGCGGTTCCGCGGGTATATTCCAGCTTGGCGTGGGACACCTTCATCTCGATTTCAATGGGGACAGTTTTGATTTCAATCAGGGGATACATAATATCAATTTCCGCTCCTCTCTATGAACAACTAAAACGCAGACTGCGTCATTTCAGATAGTCCATCAGGCTCTCGGACAGTATGCTGTTGCCCACCTTTAAAGCGGCGTTATAGCAGTACTGGGCCCAGACAAAGGAGGTGATGGCATCGGCCATGTCCACGTCCTCAATGTCGGAATACTGTTCCTGGAGGTTATAGAAGTTGTCCTCCAGCAGCTCCACATTATTTTCCAGCTTCTGGGTGCCCGCGCTCATGTTTGTAAACTCCGTCTTGAACTCAGAGGAGGCCTTTTCCAGCTTCTTCACCAAGCCGTTGAACTCGTCATAATCCGCCTTGGTCCAGTTCTCCCCGTCCTTCACCCGCGCGCCGATCTCCTTCATCTTCTGCACCAGGGAGTAGATATTTTTGGGGTCGCCGTCGGCATCCAAACCGTAGCCGATGAAGGTCAGGCCATTGAGGGCGGCGTTATAGGCGCTGCTTTCAATGAGCTGGCCATTCTCGTTCTCCTGGAAGCCCAGGCCGATGTCCACAAACTGTTTTTCATTCATCAGGTATTTGAGTTTTTCGGCGTCCTTGGTGGCGGCATCAATTTCGTCCTGGGTCATGGACTGGGCGCCGCTCTTCTCAATATAGTACTTATTGCCGTCCTTGTCGGTAAAGAGATGGGGATCACCGATGGTGTCGGGGGGGGTCGGGGGATCACGCAGCACATCTGGGGGCGGGCTGCCTGTGGGATCGTTCTGATAATTCTTGACAGCCTGCTCGTAAGCGCTCTCGCTGATGGTTTTCAGGCCGGTGGACAGCAGGAAGTGGTCGCCGGCCGGATCCACCTGGCCGTTGGCGTTCAGCTTGACCGAAGCGCCGTTTCCATCGGCAAAGATTTTGGGCACTGCCGCGTCCACGGGCACGCCCCGATAGTACAGCTTGTCATCCTTGATCTCAAAGGGGACATTGTGGCCGTCCGCGCCGGAGAAAATGAAGTTCTCGCCGTACTTCTGGTTCAGGTTCTGGATGATGGTCTGGGAAATTTGGTCCAGGGCCTTGGTGAGCTGCTCCCGGGCGTCCGCAGTGGGGTCGTTGAGCATGGTCAGGGAAGTGCCCGCAAGGGTCTTCATGGGCTCGGCGTTTTCGGTGTCGATAAGCTTGCTGATGCCCTCCAGGCTGGTCCAGCCGGTCTGGAATTTCTTGTGGGTGTCGGTACACACGGAATACTGGCTCTCCACGGTCATGCGGGCCTTGCGCAGCTTGAATGCCCGGGCGGCGGCGGCGGGGTCCTCGGCATAGGAGTTGAAGTTGCGTTGGGTGAGTACGGTGTCCTGAGCTTTATTCCTGGCAATAAAGGAGTTCATCAGGTTACGGCGGTAGCTTTTCAAAACGCCGCCGGTGGTGGCTCGAATCATATTATGAATACCTCCTTGCGTCAGCGTCCGGCAATGCCGGTGTTGTTAATCAGGCGGTCAATCGCCTCGTCGATGGCGGTCATCAGGCGGCAGGCGGCGGAGTACGCCTTCTGGTACTGCATCATATTCATGGTTTCATCGTTCAGATCCACGCCGGACACACCTTCGCGGCTGGTGTCCAGGTCGATGAGCGAGGTGTAGGAGGTGTTCAGCTTAATGTCCTGCACCCGGTGGTCATTGCCCCGAATGGTACATGCGTCGCTGAGCATGTCATTGAAGGAACCCTCGAAAAGCTTGGTGCCCACCGCATCCTTGACCAGATCCTGGGGATTGTATAACAGGGACTTGTCAATCATGGCCAGCATGTGGTCCACGTTCTTGTTCTGGGTGGAGTGGTCAACATCACCATCAAAGAGCACCTCAAACTTGGGGACGATGCGCACATCGCCGATGGACCAGCTGTGGGAAACGGAGAGGTTGGCGGCGGTGATGCCGGTGATATCGTCGCCGTCGTTGCGGTTGCTGAACAGCGGCCCGCCCATTTCGATAGGCCCGGTCAGGGTGACCTTTTCCTTCTCTATGTTATCCTCGTTGACGCCGTGGTCCTTTATAAAAGCCTTGAGGGCGGCGATTTTTTCCTCTCTGGTGGTGGCCGCGATGGCGCCGTGAGCCTTAGCTTTATCGTAGGCTTCGTCCACGGTGTCGGTGACCTTGATCTGCGCTGCGTCGAGATTACAGTTGGGATAATGGGCGGTGGTGCCCATATAGGTGCCGTCGGCCTTCACATAGAAGCCGTCGCCAAACCCGCCGTCGGTGCCGGCGGCCTGATTGAGGCGCACCCCCATGTTTTTCAGTTCCTCGATAGTGCCGGTGATGGATGTTACTTCGTTGCCGTCCTGGTCCAGCATGACCCCTTCGTTGAGCTGGTTATACTGTTTGGCAAACTGCTGGGCCAGCAGATCCAAGGTCTTCTGGTAGTAGGGGATGCCCCGCTTTTTGGCAGCGTTCTCATCCACGTTGGCCACCGTGTCCTTGGTGGCGAAGGCCCCGGCCTCGGTGAGCAGCTCCCGGGTGGCCTGGAGGGAGCCGTGGATATCGTTGTCGTCCAGGGTGACCTCATTGGTGTGCTCCACCTGGGTGGTGACCTTGTAATACTTCCCGGCGCTCTGGATGTAGCTGACGATGGTTTGAGTGCCGTCGGGGTTGTTTGTGGTGACCGGGTCGGGGAACTTGGGGGCTGCGGCATCCTTACCCCCATTTATGGTGATCATAGCGCCGAAGGTGAGCTTGCCGTCGGGATCGTTGGTCACATTCAACTTGGGCACATCGGCGGCATCCACCTTGCCGGTTTTTTTTGCGGTAAACAGGAGGTTGGCAGGATCATTTTTATCAATGGAAACCGTATAATTTGGGTTGACAGCACCCAGGTTCTGGGCAAGGAACGCGGCCATCTTTTCCGAATCATTGGCATCGCCAAGGGGGATATCCTTGCCAATGGTAAAGGTTTTGCCGCCGATCTGGAAGGTATCGCCATCTGCCCACTGGGCGCCTGCCGCCGGAGTAAATTTAAAGCTGTAAGAGGCCTTCTCGCCGCGCACCATGCCAAAACCGGCAAGATCCGCGTCCGTAAGCTCCTGGTACGCGGAGGTTCTGCCCTCCCACTCCTTGCCGCGCCGGTCGTACAGCTTGCCCAGCTGGAGGATGTAGTTCTCATCGTACACCTGCTCGGCCTCATCGGGGTCGTTGGTGCCGGTATTGTCCGGCTTCAGATACTGGAAACTGTTGGGATCGTTGGCATCGTAGTCAGGGTTGGCCTTGGGCACCATCTTCACGGAAACCTGGGTGCCGAACAGGCCGTCGACGAGCACCGAGCTGTCGGTGGTGACAGTGGGGTCCGGGTTGGAATTGCCCAGGCGGATGGTGAGCTTTTCCACCTGCTTGCCCGCGCCCGCGTCCTCCATGGAATACTCCACGCGGATATGCATATACTCGGACAGCTTGTCGATCTGGCGGTTGCGCTCGTCACGCAGCTCCAGGGCGTTGTCACCCTGAAGCTCGTTGTCCCGGATGGACTCGTTCAGATCCCGGATGTTGGTGAGGATTTCGTTGACGGTGCTGATGTCCTTTTCAAAACCCTCCAGGGTGTTCTTGCGCAGGGTCTCCAGCTTGTCGGCGTAGGTGTTGAACAGGCTGGCCAGCGCTTCGGCGGAGGCGCGGGTCAGGTTGTCGTTGTCCTTGTTGGGGTTTTTGCTCAGCTCGCGCAGGGAGGTGGACAGATCCAACAGCTGGGCGTACAGCAGGCCGTCGCCGCCGTTCTCCCCCTTGCCCACCTCATCCAGGATGGAAGCAATTTGCTGGAGGCCGTCCAGCATGGTATCGTGATAACCCACATCGGAGGAGGTGTTGCGGTAGCGGATGTCCAGGTAAGGATCCCGGATCTGGTTAATGCCGGTGACCAGTGCGCCGTTGCCCACGTGGTTGTCATAGACGGAGCGGTACATATCGCTGGCGCCGGTTTTCAGGCTGACCTGGTCGATGCGCTGGCGGGTGTAGCCCGCAGTGTTGATGTTGGAAATGTTGTTGCCGGTCACCCGCAGTCCGTGCTGGGCGGCATAAATGCCCAGGCGGGCTGTGGTGAAAGCGTCAAAGGTTCCGATCATACCCATAGCAATACTCCTTTAAGCACAAAACGCGGTCAAGCGCGGAAATCTGTCTTCATATTTTTGGGGGGTTCCACGCCGGGGGCTTGATAGCCTGCGCCGGGACTGGCAGGGTCCACACCGGCGGCTGAGATGGTCTTTTCCATCTGGTGGAGGTTGAGTTCCAGAAGATTGCGGGCCATATCCGCACAGCCGCGGTAGATCTCATAGCCCTGAAGCAGCTGCTCCACCGTCTGGCGGGCCTGGAGCTCCAGTTCGGGGGGACAGCGGCCGGGCAGGTCGGACAGGGATGTGCCGGACAGACCCAGTTGGGCGGCCAGCTTCAGCCGGCGCTGCTCCAGCCCCCGCAGGTTAAGGGTCATGGCCTGCTCCTGCTTGAGCACTTCATCCAGACCAATGAGGTCGTCCTGACGGACAACGGCGGCCTTGTCCTGTGCCAGTTGGGCCAGCTGTTCCAAAATGCCGCCCAGCTCGCGCAAAAGCCCCAGATAGGATTGATAAGCGTCGCCCATTTACCTGCCCTCTCCCAAAAACAAGATCCGGGCCGCAATGGCCATGGGATCGGGGGTATAGGTTCCAGAAGCCACCTGCTGGCGCAGCGCGGCGATGTCACCGGTGGTGGTGGAGGTGCGCACCTCCTGGGAGAGTCGGCTGACTAGTCCCATGTGGAAACGGCTGCCCTGGCTGGGGGCGGAGAGGGTTACACTGTCATAATTGCTGCTGCCCGGGGTAACCTGGGTGCGGGTATCACGTCCGGTCCGGGTTCGATAGACCTTGGCGGGGGCAATTGGGGTAATTGCGCCGTAGCCGGAAGAAGTCAGCACAGTACTCACATCCTTTTTGTTCGTCCGATAGGTTTACCATCTCTTCTACTACTATTTATATCGGCAAGGTTGCTGGGAACATAAGAAAAAGCGGGAAATTTCTTTCCCAAAACAGAACCGCCCGGGGCCTTTTGAAGGAGGCTCCGGGCGGAAGTTGACGCTTTGGGGCATTTTTCCTTTCCCAATTCCTGGTTGCCGGGGTCAGCCAAGGCTTTTCAAATGCCGCAGCAGGACGTTGGACACATTGTCGCAGGAGGCCTGGATCATCACCGCGCCGATGTTCTGCGCCACGCCGGGCATACCGTAGACCACGGAGGATTCCTTATCCTGACCGATGGTGTAGGCGCCCTTTTTGCGCATTTCCAACAGGCCGTGGGCCCCATCCTGGCCCATGCCGGTCATGATAATGCCAACCATTTTGCAGCTCACCGTCTCGGCCATGGAGTAGAACATGGCGTCCACGGAGGGGCGGTGGCCGCTGACCTTTTCGCCGGGGGTGCAGTTGACGGTGTAACGCGCGCCGATGCGCACCACCCGGCACTGCAGGTCGGCGGGGGCAATAAGGGCCAGGCCCCGGTGGAGCTCGTCGCCGCTCTGGGCCTCCCGGACCTCCATGGCGCACAGGCGGTTGAGCCGTTCAGCGTACATCTTGGTGAACCCGGGGGGCATATGCTGGACAATGACCATGGGGGGGATATCGGCGGGCAGACGTTTCATCACCGCCAGGGTGGCCTCGGTGCCTCCGGTGGAGGCCCCCAGGCCGATGATGACCCGGTCCAGGTTGGGGCTGGACCCCAGGATGGGGGCGGCGCCCACGTTCACAGCTCCGCCCTGTGGGGCAACGGCGGCGGTCCGGGGGCGGGCGGTGGCGGCCATAATCACCTTTTGGGCCAGCCCCGCCAGGAAGGCCTCTGGACTCTGGTGGTCGTCGGGCTTGCGGACAAAGTCCACTGCGCCCACGGCCAGCGCGTCGAATACCTTTAAATTCAGGGAAGACACCAGGATGACGGGGATGGGGTGGGTGGGCAGGTACTGCTTGAGGAAGTCGATGCCGCTCTGTCCGGGCATTTCCACGTCCATGGTGATTACATCAGGGCGGTACTGGGGAATTTTGTTCCTCGCGTCCAAGGTGTTGATGGCATAGCCCACTACCTCAATCCTGGGGTGGGTGGACAAGCCCTTGATGATGAGGCTGCGGGCGAGCATGGAGTCGTCCACAACCATGACGCGGATCTTTTTCAGTGGGGCAGCGGTTACGGGAATAGGCATAAAAAGGAAAACCTCCCTATCTTGGGAAATACCGGGCCGACCGGCGAGTGCGGATCGGCCCGGCTTGATTGTCACTTCTGGAATGTGGACGGGGCCAGCCGGCGGTAGGGCATATTGGCGCTGAGGTTCTCCGACTTGCTGATAAGCAGATATCCGCCGGGAGCGGTGGCGTCATAGAACCTGCGGACCAAGGCGTCCTTGGTGGGCTGGTCAAAGTAAATCATCACATTCCGGCAGAAAATTACGTCAAATTTCCGGCGGAACTTGATGGGGTCCATCAGGTTGAAGGGTTGGTAGATCACATTGTCCCGCACTCTGGGAGCCACCTGGTACTGCCCGCCGGATTGGGGAATAAAGTACTTCTTCTTCCAGTCGGCGGGAATAGTGTCGGGCAGCTCATACACACCCTTTTTGGCGGCGGTCATGGCCCGGTTGGAGATGTCGGTGGCAAGCAGCCGGGTATCCCATTGGCTGGCCTGGGGGCCCAGGTAGTCGAAGAGGAACATGGTGATGTTGTAGGGCTCCTCCCCGGTGGAACACCCTGCGCTCCAGATGGCCAGGGTCTTGTCCTTCTGGTGGCGCTGGACGATATCCGGGATGATCTTCTGGCAAAACAGGTCCAGGTGCTCCTTTTCCCGCATGAAAAAGGTGTAGTTGGTGGTTAACTTATCCAGCAGCAGGGTAATCAGGTCGTTGTCCTTGGACTGGAGCACATGATTGACAAAATCGGTAAAGCTGGTGTAGCCCCGCTGCTTCAGGGGGGTGGACAGGCGGCCCGTGATAAGCTGCTTTTTCTGGCTCAGGTCGATGCCGTAATTGGACTGGACGAACTTGGCCAGGCGGCTGAAGTCGTTGTCTGTGATGGACAGGGCGGAAAAGGATCCGGAGCCGCCCGCTCCGTTTCCTATACTACTCATTGGGCATCAGCTGCTCACAGTCAAGCACCATCATGGTGCCAGAACCGTCGGGGAGGGAACACATGCCGGATACCAGCAGCTGGGTGCTGTTGGCGGGCATGGGGAGCAGGTTGGATTTGGGTATGTCCAGCATCTGATCCACAGCGTCCACCAGGATGCCCAGCTGCACGTCGCCCAGGTTGATGACCACCACCAGGCTGTCGTCCTCCTTGGACTCCATGCCCAGGCGGGCGCGGATATCCAGGATGGGGATCATCTGGCCGCGCATATTGATAATGCCCCGGATAAAATCAGGCAGCATGGGCAGGTAGGTGATAAGCTGGTTATTGAGGATTTCCACCACGTCCTCAGCGATCACGCCCAACTTCAGATGGCCGGCCATGAAGATGAGGTATTTTTGGGAATCCACCGTGTCGTCCACGGTGTTCAGGGCTTCCATCTCGTCCTCGCGGGCGAACAGGATCTCGTCATTCATATTCTTCTCTCCTCCTCAGATACCCCGGGCGGCGGAATAGAGGTTGGCCACGTCCAGGATGATGCTGATGCTGCCGTCGCTGCGCAGGGTACAGCCGTTGATGCCGTAGTTCTTGATATTATAGCTGTTCACGTAGGCGGGCAGCTGCTTGACCACCACCTGCTGCTGGCCCAGAAGCTCATCCACAAACAGGCAGTAGGAGTGGTCCCCCGCCTCCAGCCAGATGAGCACGCCGTCCTCAATGTCGGTGCAGCCGTGCTGGAGCTGATAGAGCTGCTTGGCCCGGACAATGGGGTAAAAATTGCCCTGGCACTTGATGATCTCGCCGCTGTTGGAATCATGGATGATGTCCTTGGCAGACACCTTCATGGTGGACAGGATATTGTTGATGGGGATGGTGAAGATGGAGTCGCCCACCGCCACCTCCATGCCGTCCATGATGGCCATGGTCAGCGGGATGCGGATGGTGGTGGTCATGCCGCGGCCCAGCTCGCTGGAGATGGACACTGTGCCGCCCAGCTCCTCCACCCCGCGCTTCACCACGTCCATGCCCACGCCGCGGCCGGAGAATTCGGTGACCTCGGTGTTGGTGGAGAAGCCGGGGGCCAGCAGGAAGTTGAGGATCTCCTTGTGGCTGTACTCCACGTCGGGGGAGGCGATGCCCTGGCGGATGGCTTTGGCCAGTACGGCCTCGTCGTTGACGCCCCGGCCGTCGTCAATAATCTCGATAATGACCTCGCTGCCAGTGTCCCGGGCAGAGAGGATGATTTCGCCCACAGGATCCTTGCCGGCGGCTACGCGTTCCTCCTGGGTCTCCTCAATGCCGTGGTCCATGGAGTTGCGGATCATGTGCATGATGGGGTCGCCTATGGAGTCCACAATGGTCTTATCCACCTCGGTGTTCTCACCGATCAGGGTGAGCTTGGCCGGGCGGTTGAGCTTCTTGGTCATGTCGCGGACAATACGGGTCATCTTCTGGAATACGCTGGACACGGGCACCATGCGCAGGGACATGGACACGTCCTGGAGTTCGTCGGTGAGCTTGCGCAGCTGCCGTGCGGACTTGGAGAAGGCGTCCAGCACCAGCCCCTTCAGGTCCGGGGAGGAGGTGACCATGGATTCGGTGATGACAATCTCGCCCACCACGGCGGACAGCTGGTCCAGCTTGGACAGGTTGACGCTGATGAGGGTCTCCTTGGGATGCTGCTGCTGTTGCTGCTGGGCGGCAGGGGCGGAGGCGGCCGCAGGCGCGGGGGAGGGAGGGGCGCTCTGGGCGGCAGGGGCGGAGGCGGCCGCAGGCGCGGGGGAGGCGGGCTTCTCCGCCGGGGGCGGGCAGTCGTAGGGCTGGTAGCCCTGGACGGAACCCACCGTCTTGATGACGCTGATGGCGCTGTCACGGTCCCCGGCAGTCTTGAACATCAGGTGGAAGCCGTTGTCAATGATGCTCTCGGAAGTG